>CALFOL010000697.1 GCA_937919915.1 uncultured Planctomycetaceae bacterium | reverse complement strand
GCGAATCCGCTCCGCCTGATGATCCGTCTTCAGTCGCAGCTCAGCCGCAAAATTCGAAGAATGTCGTCACCACCATCCGCGTGTTTTATGGAACGGATCGACGACCGACTGGTTCCGCGACGCCCAATGAGTTCTATGGCGGGAGCCGCGGGAAGCTTTCCGTTGGATTCTGTGACGTCAGTCTCCCACCAAACCACAAGCGCGGTGAATTGGAAGCGCCGAGTATCTGGCGATTCGAATTCCGGGAGAATCCCGATCGGCACGTCGTGCTGAGAAACGTGCAGCCTGTGGATGGGGCGACATTTTTGAACAATCTGAAGACGACGATTGCGGCTTCGGTTTGCGAAGTGGCCCATGGCAGCGAGGTCCGCGAGATCGGCGGTGAATTGTTCGTCTTTGTGCATGGCTTTAACGTCACGTTCAAGGACGCCGCTCGGCGAACCGCGCAGATGGCTCACGATCTTGAATTCCCTGGCGCTCCCGTCATGTTTAGCTGGCCTTCGCTCGGGAAAGGAAGTCTGGCTGGCTATCGCGAAGACGAACGCACCGCGGAGTGGTGTGAGGAGGACGTTATGGACTTCGTAACAGTCGTTGCTAAGCAGTCCGGCGCGCGTCGGGTTCATTTGATCGCCCATAGTATGGGAAATCGTGTATTGACGGGCGTACTGCGGCGTCTTGCCTATTCGAAACGTTCCGGCGACATGCCGAAATTCAACGAAGTGATTCTGACAGCTCCCGACATCGACGCCGAGACGTTCAAGCTGGCGATCGCTCCGCGAATTACCGGTATCGCGGATCGTTTTACCGTTTACGCCTCAAAAAACGATGTCGCGCTCCAGGCATCGTCTGCTCTTCATGCTGACGGCACGCGACTCGGACAGGACGGCAGCTATTTGACATCCTTTCCGCAGTTTCCGAAGATCGACATGATTGACGCGTCCGATGTAGACACAAGCCTCTTCGCGATCAATCACTCGTATTACGGTGACAGCCCAACAGTGCTTAACGACATTTCAAATGTACTGATCGGAGCGAAAGTCGAATCA
Source organism: uncultured Planctomycetaceae bacterium (assembly GCA_937919915.1). Classification (GTDB taxonomy): domain Bacteria; phylum Planctomycetota; class Planctomycetia; order Planctomycetales; family Planctomycetaceae; genus Fuerstiella. Next base: position 3,659 of record CALFOL010000697.1, on the reverse strand, counting down.
CGAGGTCTGAAGACGCTCGCTCCTCGCACCGCATGGCGCGTTCCGGAACGTCTCGCCCGAATAACTCGCTGGCAATAAAACCGCCCTCGGTCGGTCGTCTTTTCTATGCACCTCTGAGACGCGAACTAGCGGACGTCGCCAGTTCGACATGGACATGAAGGCCTGTTTCGTTCCGGATGGATTCGTAACAACATTCCAGCCGTTCCAACTGCTGTTGAACAGCACCAATCGACGTGTTGGCAAACATTGACGCGCTCGAGTAAGCGTTCGCCGGAACATCGGCTTGGTCGGCGTGCGCGGCGGCTTCCTGAATGATGGAGCAGGATTCCCCGTCACGGACAGGTTTACTGTCAAGAAATTCTGCCCCCAGATCGTTGCTGTTGAGACATGACCGGAGTAATCGAGCCTTGAAGGCGATCCAGTTCTCGACACGGTCCGTGTCGTCCACATCGAGTAAAACATGAGAGCCACGAGCCGCCAACGGCAGAACGGAAAACCCCGCGATTTCCAGAATCTTTCCTGCTGATGCCGCCTTGGAACGTCGCCCGAATAAACGTCTTCGCGGCTTTCGGACCTGAACAACCTCAAACCTAAGTCCCTGACCGTCCATGTCGCGATTTAGCTTCGACAATTCGAACATCAGCAGCCCCACCTGCATCGAACTCGCTTTACCGGGCCTCAGCAGGATTCGAACGCTGCCGGCGCCGCTTGCTCGCGCTGCCCCGGCAATCGTTCGATTCTTCTGAGCCCGAGCAGCCGCTGCGTCAGATTCCGCACCATCGGATGAAGATTCAGAGCGCAGTCGCTCCAGTTCTTCTCGCTGACGAACGAGCTGGCTCGATTCACGTCGCAGTTGTCTGCGCCATGCGGCCTTTTCTCGTTCGAATTCGTCGATACCACGTTCCAACTGTTCGAATTGCTGGCACAGAAACTCCTCCGCGGAACGCCCAAATCTGTCCAGATGCCGCGCAAGTTCCAATAGCTGCTGTCGCGATTCGTGCGACACACCGACAGTGGGTTCCAGATCAACTGATGTTGCGTTCATGAGATTACTCTTCACAGCGAATTTCGCTGACTTGTGGCCGCGAAGGACGTGTTTCGTTCTACGTGAGCCGGTTCCCGCGGGCCAGAACCGTCCACAACAAAAGGTGAAATGCCTTTAAGCTTCAAACTGTTCACGCTTGGCCGTCGAGCCGGTTCCAAAGTCTTGAGAGGCGACTGCTGAGCTTCCGTTCTTCCTTTTCCTGCTGCTCCTGGACATGAATCTCGTTCAGATGTTGTCTGAGCGCTCGGAGTTTCAAGGATGCGTCGTCGGAGGCTGAACGATTTTCGTAGCGACGGGCTGCTTCAAGTTCCTGCCGTTGCCTCGCGACCTCCGCACGTTCCTCGGCTAGCTGGACCAACTCTTCCCGCGTCTGTGATCTTTGGGGTCGTTCGCTCTCTCCGCGAAGTTGGGCGATGGTCTGTTCCGCTTCGATCAGCTGTTGCCGTTGTGATTCAGCGACCTGGCGGAGACCAATCAGGAGATTTTGCGTTGCCTCAAGTTTCGCGTTCGATGTGTCCGCATTCATCGCCGTTTTTGCACCGTCTCGCTCGCCAGCGATAGTCTTGATGACGAGTTCCAGTTGTTGACTTTGAGCCTGCCATTCCTGTTCGCGAGAACCAAATCGTTCCTCGATATCCCTCAACCATGCATTCAGTTGATCTCGTTCGTCTCGTTCTGCACGGCTGGTCTCTTCGGCCGCATCAAGCAGTTCCGTCAGAGTGGAAACCTGTTCGTCCCGCTCTTGAAGTTCGGTCAGAAGCTGTTCCCGTCGTTCGAACAGGCGTTCCGCCTCAGCCTTCGGAAGAGCGTCGTCGATGGCCTGGTTAATTGTTTCCACGTGCGTCCGTATCGGAGGATTGTCGTCTCGTTCTGCAAGAATGGCCTGTAGGTCCAGCACCTCAGCGCGGAGCAGTTCGATCATTTCATCCTGGTACGAATCTCCGCTTGCCGCGGCCACAGGCGTCGCTGTGTTCGTCAGCCGATCCTGCAATACGTGAATTTCAGCCTGCGCCTGTGATAATTGTGACTGAAGTTCTTCGATCATTTCAAATGGCGACTGTGCCTCAGTTGGTGGGGCCGGGAGTGTCTCATCGTAATCGTTTCTGCGTTCACAATTCACGACAGGAACCTGTTGACTGCGACCACCCAAAGCCACTGAAATCAGTGCCGTCCCCAAACGGATTTCCGCATTCGCAGTCAACTGAATCTCACGAATTTTGTTTCCGTCCACAACAGTACCGCCAGTGGAATAACAGTCCCGGACAGAAACGACTCCTGCGACAACGCTGATCACGCAATGCGTTGAAGCAACGCCATCGTCGGTCAGGCAGATCTCCCAAGTCTCGTCTGAGCCAACGACCAGACGTGCGCCGTCGCGAAGATCAACGGACCTGTTTCCCCGCTCGATATTGTGCAGACCGAGTACTGCGACGATTTCGTTTTCACATGATACAGACGACATTATTGTGCTCCTGCTGATTCCAAACAAGCGGCGTTGGCGACAGACGTTTTCATACTCACAACAGAAACACCGACGGTGGTTAAACAATGGTTTAGCGCACTCAGAACATCTTCATTGGAATAGGGGCGCCGACGAACCGGCAGTAACAGGAGTGAAGACGCCAGTGGCGGCGACGGTTCCGCGGGAGCCACCAGAATCACTTTTCGATCACCGTTAAGGACCGTTCTTTCCAGAAGCTTCTCCGGCAGACCGAGTTCGTGTTCACCCTGCACGGCTATCAAGACAACGTCCGGCGACTTTCGTTTCAGCAGCAGCTGGAGACTGAATTCGTCACGGACAACGTTGCCCGTCCATCCACTTTTCGGGTCTTCGATCACTGCTCGCAGCAGTTCCGCGTTTTGCCCCTCTGGTTCATATGCAACCAATGTGCGTGTCGGTGTCAGCACTTTGGTTTCGACCCACTCGGCAATCAGTAACCCTTCAAGTACACGTCCGGTTTCATTGCCGGTCAGGCCGGATCTGACCGCTATTTCGGCCGTATTTTTTGGTGTCGAATCGAGATGCGAGAGCAGTTGCACGTGCTTTGCTGACAAGCCCGTGCGGTCCATGTTTTGTCCGCGCAGGCCGTTTCGGACCCATCCGACATGGGCTTCTGCGGGCGGGCTTTCCCCCAGTGAGCAGTTGAGTGCACCGTCGACCAGAATTGCGGCCAGGCAGGAATCGATTGCCGCTTTGCTGAACAGTGCCGGTGGTGTTCGTTCCGGCAGGAAGCTGAAGCTCTGCGGATTGTTCAGGAAGCAGTAGCGAGTCAACACCGCTGCCTGATGCCGGAGCAGTGTTCGCAACATACGAGGATCAAGGACCTTTTTGTCGATCAATTCGACCTGCCCGTCGACCCGAGTGGAGGTGCCGCTGCTCATTGTGAACTGCAGCAGCGGTGACAGTTCTTTCATCGAAGCCGGCAGTTGAGAGGCGACGTCAGCGGTGTCGAAGGAAGGCGAAACGATCCCCTGAATCCGACCGTCCTTAAGGAAAAAGCAGACGCGGTTTCGTGTCGTCTCAACTTCCAGCATCCCGTCCTTCCGGCCGTTGTTCAGGAAATCAATCACTTCACGCAGGCCAAGCCATCGAAAGTCGCCTGACAGTGCTGGT
>CALFOL010000696.1 GCA_937919915.1 uncultured Planctomycetaceae bacterium | reverse complement strand
CGCAATGACAAAAAGACCTGTCAACCTCGAATTTTTAACAGCCCAGAGTAATCCCCTCTGTAAATCGTATGATTCACAAAAGCGGACGCTGGAGTGATGTCGTTTCGTCACATCGAAAACAGGTTCTTTGATGGGGGATTCGTGAAACCACGAACATTCAGATGGCTGGCGGTAATGGTGATTGGCCTGCGCGTGGGATCCGTGTGCGCACAGGATGACCAGCGCACGCCGGTCGCGGCGCACACCGGCCCCACCTGTGTGATTGTTGATCGCTTCTTTGAGGATGAAGTCTGGGCGAAGGTTGGTCAGCGAAGGTGTTTGAAATGTCACAACGCCAGCGGTGATGCGTCGGAAAGTCAGCTCATTCTGCGCGACACGGCTCGTGACTGGACACAGCGAGAGGAGGTGCTGCGTCATAATCAGCTTGCGTTTGAACGTTTGGCAAAGGCGGAAGTCGGCGGCGAATCTCGGTTGCTGCAGAAGGCTCGCGGCGAACGGGATCATGGTGGTGGCGAAGCGCTGGCAGTCGATTCGACGGGCTATCGAATTCTCAAGGAGCTGGTGCGTCGTGCGAACGGTGAGCCGGCACCCGCTCCGCCGGAAGCCGATCCAAACGCACGGCCGTTTTTTGAAGACGTTGCGATGATGCCGCCTCGGCGGTTGCTGCGGCGAGTCACATTGTCGCTGGCAGGTCGATTGCCGACTGAGGAAGAACTGGCTGTGGTTGAGAGCCGCGGGCTCGACGCGCTGCCGAAAATCCTCGACAACGTCATGCAGGAAGATGCTTTCTACACGCGACTCAAGGAGGCGTTCAACGACATTCTGCTGACGCGCGGTTACGACGGTTCCGCAGAGACCGTCCTGTCGTACGAACACTTCAACAAAACGCGGCTGTGGTATCAGGAATTCGATCCAAACAAAGATCGCAAGGGCGATGATCGGCTCCCCTATTCACACCCCGAGATGAAACGGCAAACAAAACGGGTTGCCGATTATCGCGAAGGTATGCGTCGCGAACCGACGGAACTGATCGAATACATCGTTCGCAACGATCGGCCGTTCACTGAAGTCGTAACCGCGGACTACACGATGCTGTCACCGTACACCGCTCGCGGCTACGGCATGTTTGACGAACTTAAGGAGGAATTCAAAGACGCGGATGATCCGTTCGAATTCATTCCTGTCACGATTCCCGCACTGACAAATCGAAGCGGCAAGCAACAGGAATCAAACACCGGCAAGTATCCCCACGCCGGTTTGCTGACGTCGTTTCAGTACCTCATGCGGTACCCCACGACGGAAACCAACCGCAACCGTCTGCGAGTTCGGATGTACTTCGCGCACTTTTTGGGCGTCGACATCATGCAACTGGCTCCGCGAGTCAGCGATGCGGCGGGACTCACTGCGAAGTATGAAGTGCCAACAATGCAGGCGTCCGACTGCGTTGTGTGTCACAAAGTGATCGATCCCATCGCCGGGCTCTATCAGGATTTCTACGTCGTTGACGGCAAGGGGATCTACGGCCCGCGGAAGGACGGTTGGTACGCAGACATGTTCGGTGCCGGCATGGAAACAGAAGGCCTGTCACCGGATGAACGCTGGCGTGCCCTGCAATGGCTCGGCGAACGCACGGCTCGCGATCCACGATTCGCGACGGCAATGGTCGAACATGTTTGGTACACGCTGGCCGGTCGCAAACCGTTGCTGGCCCCCGAAGACATCGATGATCCTTTGTTTGGGGCGCAGCGTCGAGCGTATCGAGTTCAGCGGGAAGAAATCGAACGCGTGGCGAAGCAATTAGTGGCCGCGGACTTTAATCTGAAGGTCGCGTTTAAGGAATTGATTCTGTCGGACTTCTACCGAGTCGACGGATTGACCGTCGCAACCAAAGACGCCGCCCGCCTGGCGGAATTGGACGATGTCGGCGTCGTGCGACTGATGACTCCGGAACAGCTGGAACGCAAACTGACTGCGATCTTCGGAAAGAAGTGGGACCGAATGACAGACAGCGAGGCGAAGCTGAACATCCTGTACGGCGGCATCGATTCACAGGAAGTCACCGAACGCCTTACCGATCCCAGCGGCGCGATGGGAGCGATCCAGCGTATGCTTTCGAACGAACTTTCCTGCATTCACGTGGCTGCCGACTTTTCGAAGCCATCGAACGAACGGAAATTGTTTCCGAACATAGAAATTGACGTCGTGCCAGGAGCCGACCCCGAAGCGGACCGAAAGATTCAGCTCGCGATTGTGCATTTGCATGACCGCATACTCGGACGCATCGACACACCAGACGATCCGGAAGTGCAGCGTACCTTTGATCTGTTCGTCGGAATCATCAGCGACGTGAAGTCTCGCCGGAATATCGAACCACGGGAAAGTTATGCATGCCAGACACAAAAGGAAGTGACACCCCGCGATCCCGACCCACACTACACGATCCGCGCATGGCGCGCGGTGGTCACGTATCTGCTTCGGCAGCATGAATTTTTGTACGAGTAACATGTTGTTTAGGCCGACGCTGCGGTTTACAGCAGGGCCTGCTGACTGGTGGCGAAGAATAAACGTCATGGACTGTGATAGCCGTATCCCACGAGCCAGAGGCGTTCACGAATTATTGGGATTCGCTGTAGCTCGCATTCGCTTGTTTCAGCGTCCTGGACCAACAGAGGCACACAACTATGGAACGTCGCGATTTCTTGAGATTCTGCAGTGCCGCTGGCCTTGGCTTTGCTGTTCCTGTCGGTTGTTCAACAATCACGCATGCTCAGGATCAAAAGCGTGAAGTCCCTGGCTACGACGGGCCGTACTACCTCGTGTTCAACGCGTCCGGCGGTTGGGACACGACGTATTTAATGGACCCAAAGGGTGTCAATGAAATCAATCGTCTCTATAAAGAGGGTGACATTCTAACGGAAGGAAACTTCCAGTTCGCGCCGAATGCGGGGCACATCGAACAGGGCATGAGTAACGAAGCATTCTTCGCGAAGTATGGGAAAGAACTGCTCGTACTTAACGGCCTCGATTATTCCGTTAACAATCATTCGCCGTGTTCGCGGTACATGGCGACGGGAAAGCTGGACAGCCTTGCCTATCCTACGTTTGCGGCGTTGATTGCAGCGTGCAAGGGCCCGGAGGTTCCACTGGCCTTTCTTACGTTCGGTAACTATTCGTCGACCGGAAATCTGGTCCCGATGGCTCGCGTGCCGTACATGTCATCGCTCAATCGCCTTGCCAACGCTGACGGCGTCGAAGGCCGAGCCGATTGGCTGTACCACGACGACTTCGTCACCGACCGCATCGAACGGACGCTCGAATCGCAGATGCAGGCGCGAGTCGGAACCGCCAGGCTGCCGCGAGTCGAACGGTCACAGAGCATGCTGTATTCGGCGCAGGTGAATTCCAAAGCGCTGCACCGCGTGACGCCCTTTATTCCAAAGACGATGTCGAAAGAACGGCTCGCCCAACAGGCGGATATCGCACTGGCGTCGTTCAAGGCTGGAGTCTGCGTTTCCGCGAACCTGTCGATCGGACAGTTCGACAGCCACGCCAATAACGACCGCGATCAAATGAAACTGATCCCCGAATTGCTTGCAGGCATTGACGATGTCATCGGAAAAGCTGAGGAGCTGCAGATCCGCGAAAAACTGGTCGTGATCATTCAAAGTGAAATGGGCCGCACCCCAGACTACAACAATGGAAACGGCAAGGATCACTGGTCGGTTGGTTCCATCATGTTCATGGGTGCGGGGATTAACGGGAATCGTGTCGTCGGAGCGACCGACGAAAAGCAATTTCTTGTGCCCATCAACCCGCAGACACTCGGCACGGATGCGGACGCCGGTATCACAGTGCGTCCGGAACACATTCACAAGGCTCTTCGAGACTTCGCCGGAGTGACGCAGCATGAATTCAGCGAACGATTCCCGCTAAAGGTGCCTGAATCTGAACAGCTTAAAAACCTATTCGGATAAGGGACTGCAGCCTCAGAGCGGTTTACGAAAAGATGTAGCGGAAGTGGTCAACAGCATCGACTTGCCCTGTCGGTGCCTGCCGGGAATGAACAGCACGCTGATTTGTGGCCGCGGGGCCCGCTTTTCGATTGAAGAGAGCCTAATCCCGCGAGCCGCCGCCGTTCACAATAATAAGTGCCTCTACTTTGAAACGACCTAAATCCTGATCGCCAGCGTGCGACGACAGAAGGCGTGCATTCCGATGAGTTTCTGGATCTGCTCAACAACGCTGATCGTCTCCGGAAGTACGATTCGCCTAACCACAGCGGCAGCAGATAGCAGGACAGAATGCTCCCCGAACCATCCAGAACCTTGACCAGGAAACCCTGACTCACATCAATCTTCCCTTTGAGATTGTGTCCGCAACCCCGCAACCTCCAAGTGACCGAAGACCGATCAACACCGCCGGGCACGTCATCTTTGGTTGGCAACGCGTGTCTCGTTGGTAACATATTCTCTACGCGACGTTTTTTGCCTCAGTGTTGAGCGGCGTCGGCCAAACGTTCTGTTATCCCGCTCGGTGGAATTCCCATGAGCGGCGTCACAGCCTCCGTACTACTTCGCTCCACATTCACGCTGTCCGACGCTGTGCGCGTCACACAACTTCTGCGGGCAATCGCCACGGATGTTCACGAGGCACGCAAAGGACGCCACTGGGATTTCACAGCGGCGAGTGCCATCGCTTCGCTA
>CALFOL010000695.1 GCA_937919915.1 uncultured Planctomycetaceae bacterium | reverse complement strand
CCAGACCATAAGCATGACTCAGAGTGATCGACCGAATGAGAGACTTCACGTTGAAGCCGCTGGCGGAAAATTCCTGGGCAAGGGCGTCGAGTAGTTCGGGATTGCTCGGCGGGTTGGTGCTGCGTGCATCGTCGATCGGATGCACCAGACCTCGACCAAGAAAGTGAGCCCACATCCGATTGGCCATCGTGCGGGCGAAGAACGGGTTGTCGGAACTCGTCATCCAGCGTGCGAGGCTGATGCGAGGATCGTCATCGAGACCCAGGGCAAACTCCGCCCCGCCGAGCGGCCGTGGCTTGAGGATTTCACTCGTCCGTGGATGCCTTGTCTCGCCGCGATTGCTGAGAAAGATGATCTCGTCGGTCGGAACTTCGGCGTCTGCGAAGCCAATTTCCAGAATTCGTTTCAAGACCGTGCAACACGCAACACCGATGGGCCACAGGGTTATTACAGCAGACGCCAGATCGAAGACAAGTTTTTGAATACGCACCTCGGCACAAGTTCTTTCACATAAATTGTTTAACGCCAAGCCATAGGCGACCGTATTTTCCATGTTTCGCGGATGCCCGCGGCTTGCCGATAAACGCAAAATTTCCTGCCGAGGTGCTTATAGCAGGGCAATGTCGATAAACACAGACATTGACATCATCGGTACAACCATCCCCTTTGGTCACTACTTCGGGTATCAGCCGCATTTACGACTCTCGACGAATCATGCAAATCACGCTATCCTGCGGGTTGGCGAGAGACGCGTTTTCTGTCCCTTTCTTTTGCGTGTCCCAGTGCCCGTTTTCAAATCGTTTAGCCGTCACCTCCTGTGAATTCTCAGTACACCGAAATCCAAATTGGCCCACCCCTGGCGGAATGGCCTTCCTTTCTCACCATCAGTTCTTTGGACCACAGCCGTCTTTCAGAATTGCGACGTACTGCCCGGTCACGCCTGGTCGAAGCAGCGGAAGCGTTTGTGCTGCGACTCAACGCGATTGCTGATGATACAGAGTTAGCGACCAATACGGCGCCTCTGTTGACGGGCGATCCCACCACGCAACCAATTGTAATGACCGGCCATCAGCCCGTTCAGTTTCATTCGGGGCTATCATTCAAGTACGAAACAACTCAGCAATTCGCTGCAGAGAACAACGCCATCGCCGTGGCTGTGATCATCGACACCGATCGTGGTGACGCCGGACAGTTCAGTTACCCTGATATCGGTAACCTTTCTCCGGATCACGTTGCCGACGAAAACATTCGGCCCTACCAGGCCGTGCTGGCCGTTGATTCCCTGGCTAACTCGTACAATCTGTTCGGACACGGCAAGCTGAGGTCGGCAGCCGAAATCAAAACGCTGGCAGAAAGGGTCTGTGGTAACCTGAGAACATTGTCGCAGCCCAATGCCGCTGACCTGGCGGAAAAAGTTTTCGGCGACTTCGGTCAACTGTCGACCGCCAAGGCCACGGCTATGGAAGCCAACACCATCATGCGATGGCATTATGGCATTGGCAGCCAGATGCTGGAACTGCCGTTGTCTGCGATCGCCTCGTTTCCTGAATCACTGATGCTGACGGTCGACATTTTAAAGCAGCCTGGTCGTTTTGCAGCCGCCTACAATTCGGCTCTGGCATTGTTCCGCGAAGAACACGGAATTCGCAACTCCGCCAATCCGTTTCCGGATCTCAAAACGGATGACGAAGGCTGTGAGTTGCCGTTTTGGGTCGTCGACCATAATCTCGGATCGCGACAGGTGCTGAAAGTTCAGGTGGACGGCAACGTCACGCGTCTGCTGGCCAATGGTGTGACCGTGGATACGCTGGCGGACAATATTTCCGACGATGCTCTGGATCCGATGCTGTTGCAGAACCTGCAAATTGTTCCTCGCGGAGCTTTGATTACGGTTTTCCTGCGTTTGTTGTTCAGTGATCTGTTTGTTCACGGCACCGGCGGTGGGCGATACGATCGCTTCACTGACGAGTTCATTCGGACGTGGTGGAACGCAGAGCCGCCTCCGTTTACCGTGGCCAGCGCATCGCGATATCTGTTTGACGATCAACGTGGCGAACTACAGCGACTGCAAAAGATCAAAAGCCAGCTGCGCGACCTGGAGTTCAATCCTCAGCGACACTTTGGACAACGTGTGTTCAGCGACGGGCTGGAAGAACGCCTGGCGATGCTGGTTCAGAAAAAGACGTCCGCTGTTTCAGACATGAAGTCGAGGAAAGAAGCGGGAGAGTCCACAAAAGAAGCAAGACAGCAGATTCAGGCGATGACCAACGAGATTCGCGACGCAGTCGCCGCGGAATTTCAACCACAACTGGTCGTACTGAATTCGTTGACGCCCGAACAGCACGACGCGATCAACAGTCGTACTTACCCCTGGTTTTTCTTCGCCGGCTCTGACAGCCGGTAAACGAAACGTCGCATCACATTATCATGTTCGGCAATCAAACCATCATCGTGCTTGCAGGAACTCTGCTGCTGGGAATTGCCGCCGGGCTGGTGGGAACCTTTGCCGTGTTGCGGCGACGCGCATTAGCTGGTGATGTCGTTGCTCATTCCGCGTTGCCGGGGTTGTGCCTGGCATTTCTGGCGTTCGAATCACGATCGATTCTTGTGCTGCTGACCGGCGCGCTGCTTAGCGGACTGCTGGGTGCACTGACGGTGTCGATGCTGAAACGATTCACTCGCCTGCGCGATGACGCCGCACAGGGGATTGTGTTAAGCGTGTTTTACGGGGCGGGTATTGCCCTAACGCGTTCGATTCAGAACCACTATCGCAACGAATCCGGAGCAGATCTGGAGACGTTTATCATTGGTCGTGCGGCCACGATGTTAAAAACGGACGTCCTGCAGATCGCTGTGGTTGTGTTGATCACTTCTGCGATCGTATTGCTGCTGTATAAAGAACTGAAACTGCTAAGCTTTGATGAACAGTTTTGCCGCGTGCAGGGCTGGTCTGCGACGGCGCTGGATGTGCTGTTGATGTTTCTGACCGCCGTGACAGTCGTTGTCGGACTGCCAGCAGTGGGCGTCGTGCTGACGGCGGCATTGCTGATTACTCCTGCGGCCGCGGCAAGATTCTGGACCGATCGCCTGTCGCACATGATGTTGATCGCCTGTACAGTTGGCGGGGTTTCCGGGATTGTCGGTACACTGATCAGTTCGCGATTCGACGGCCTGCCCACGGGCCCGCTGATCGTGCTGACTTCGACAACGATCTTCGTGTTATCATGGCTGCTGGCTCCTCATCGCGGCTGGCTGTGGAAGTCGAATCAGCCAGAAGACATGGAACGATATCTGCCATGGATGAACGCTGCGGACGAATCCGACGGCGCTTAGCTTAGAGCAGTGAGCCGTTTACTTATTGTTGTGAACGGTACTCGCTCGCGGGAGTAGGCATTCTGCAATCGAAATGCGTTCCCCGCGGCCACAAATCAGCGTAATACGCTGTAGGCCGGCTACCGAATTCGCCAGACGGCAGACGCTTGGGTGTTGAGACGGGAAGACCTTCTTTTCTGCCTAAGAAATACGATCAGACGATTCCTGCCGAAATGCGATTTGCGTCGAATGGCCTCGGGCCGGGCGCTGCGGTTTCGTTCCAGCAGGACGTCAGTGTCTGGCGGAATTCTCGGGAGGCCGACTGCCACTCTGATGGATGGCGCGACACCGGTCAGTTTTCAAAAGACGCTTCCATTGCTGGAATCGATCTCAGCATCGGTTCATCACATCGGCGCCGTGGGCAGCAATTGAAGCAGGTGGCTGAGCTTGTCCTGAGCCTGAATCAAATCGCTTTGGCCGAAGGATTGCACTTTGCCGAATCGTTCGACATGAACCTGTACACTGCGTTGAAGGTCCTGAAGTCCGACGCAGCGTCCTCACGCGTGATGGATTCCATGGGGCCAAAGATGCTGGAATCAGACTGTGATCCGGAAGTCACCCTGAATCAACTGGATCAACATCTGACAAGCATGCGAACGATCATGCAGCGTACGGAATCAAAGCGAATCAGGATTCCACTCCTGGAGGCTCAGAGTTGCTACTCCTGGAAACAGCTCAGGACAAAGGTTGCGGAACACTGAGTGGCAGCGCCGTCATGCGGGCCTATGAGTAATCAGTCGCCGACGGTTTCGTCTTTCGTGCCCGGCAACATGGTTAGATCCCGCGTTGTCTTTTCGTCAGTGTTATCTTCCATTGGCACCAACTCCACGTGAATCGTCGTTTCGCCGATCAAAATCACGTCGCCGGTCTGTAGCTCGTGAACGTCGATGTCACGTTCATTCACGATCGTCAGGTTGGTGGATTCCAGATCGCGTACTTCCACTTTGCCCGCTTTGTTGATCCTGATTTCGGAATGCTGGCGACTCAGGAGAGAGTCGTCGATCATGATGTCACACTTGCGACTGCGGCCCAAAATGGCAGGCAGGTCGTGCGGGCGTAATTCGATACGACCGTCGATGAATTCCGCTGACGTTAGAATGATTCGATCCACAACTGTCCTTCAAAACGAGGAGTTCGCCTCACGCGTCGGAGGACTGAGTCTACACGGAATCGGCACAACCCACACAGTCAGAATCTCAGGAATCCCGGGATTCCTCTCCGACCGCGAAGCTCCCGTCAGCAAGGATATTCGTGACCTAACCTGAATGATACCAGGGCAGACCGTCTGTAACACAACACGCTGTTTCACGATTCGCACAACAACCTGT
>CALFOL010000694.1 GCA_937919915.1 uncultured Planctomycetaceae bacterium | reverse complement strand
TCCTGATCGAGCCATCCTGCAATGGTGCGTTGCAACTGGGCGATCCTCAGGATCTGCGAAGCAAAAACATTCTTCACACGATCTCGCGCACAGCTTCTAACGAAACCCTGGCACGTAACCTGGATTCCGTCCGACTGTTGCGAGCATCCGGCGTTGAAGTCGATGTCCGCGTCACAGAAGAACCACTCGACCCCTGCTGCAACGATGCCCGGTTCATCGACCACTGGATTCTCTCGCATCTGAAGTGCGAAACCTACGTCTAGACGCAGCGTATGCCCCGTTGGACAAAAGAGACGCAGCAGCGACAGGTCCTGCAGTTTCCGGTCGAGACAATGCCATGAATTGCACGCCACTTATCGTCGCCACATTCGCTTGTTTGGTTGGCTTCTGTGCGGCCAACTCTTGAGTCCATCGGGCGCACTGGCCCCAGTCATCGGCAAGCGTCCCCATCGGATTGGGCATCATCTCGCTGCGAACCGAAAACGCACCGCACGCTTTGTGGACTTCCCGGCGAACGCTTCGGTTTCGGAAAGCACTTCTGCGATGATTGCGTCGGGCGCGGAGAGCGCCGGAGCGTGTCCGAACTGATAGTGGAGCACCATCGCCTTCATCTCCGCCCGACGGCGCACCCAGACCTCCTGAGTCTTCACCGGCGTGCCGTCAAGAAAGAGGAACGGACTGGGCAATTCCCGAACCTGCGCCAATTCGTCCGCGGAAGGAAATGACAGTCGGGGATCTCCCGATCGAACGTCAGTCGGCCCCACCTGCGCAAAGACAACGACCGGACACAGCAATAACGCGATGGCTATTAGAGCAGCTTACTTATTGTTGTGAACGGTACTCGCTCGCGGGAGCAGGCTTTCTTCGATCAAAACGCGTGCCCCGCGGCCATAAGTCATGGCGTAGTACGCTATTAGGAATTGCAAATTTATGCTTTGGTTGTCGATTTCAACTCTTCCTCCGCTTAAGGATCAACCGAGTCGGTTCGGGGCAGATCGGTATGTGTTAGGGTTTCGTAGACAAGGTTTTGGATGGCTCGATGAGCGTTCGGGCGAATCTGTGCAGCGATGAGTCTCTTTGTGTTCGGCAGGTCAATTCCGACACGGTTGTGATAATGATTGTAACGGATCTGCCAGGCATCGAATCGTTCGCGCGAGACCTTGTTATTGCCGCGGCTAACTCCGCCCAGGGTGCCTGAAAGGAATTGGCCAGCATCCATGGCGGCGGTGTACCGCAACTGCTGTTCCGCATAGACGTCCACTCCCTGATGCCACGCGATTTCAGCAGCATGCAAAGCTGACCCCAGTCCGAACTGTGAATGATGCCCGTTGTCTCGACAAGTTTCCTGATTCAGTCCATCGATCCATCTGGTGGGATTCGCCCAGAACTTCTGCACGTCACCGCCATCACCGTTTATTGGCTTTGGACGGGGGCCATCGAACGTCAGATAGAAGTACGCGGGGCTTCGAGCTTTGAGTCGTGCAAGTCCCAACTTAAATTCGGCTTCATCTTCGTTGAAAACGGCGATCGACATCATGGCGTCGATTTGCGTCAGATCCACGTTTCCGTTCCAGGAACTCGCCGTATTCAATTGCGGGTAGAAGGCTCGCGTGAACATTTCCTGAAACGCCCTGACCTCGGCAGGCTTCCAGTTGGAGTAGCCTCGCATAATGTCGGCCGCCGGGGCAAAGACAGAACCGATCCAACCAGCCTGCAGTCGATCCTGATCAGAACCGGCCGTAAATTCCTGCAGTTTAGACCACGAATTCAGAATCGCCGCGGATCGTCTCGCGTAGGTCTCATCGTCAGTGAAGTACCACAACAATGCCTGAGTGTAAGAGGCGATCGCGTCATCTTTGGAAACGTTCGCATCGCTGGTTTGCGAGTTGACATGCGTCAGGCCATGAGGACCCCGCGTCGCATATCCCGATGCAGCAAGTCGATCAAATTCACCTTTCCACGGCTGAGCCCCGGCCCGAATTCCGGCCTTTACGAAATCAAGTTCAGCCTTTGAATTCAGTGTCCCGGGGTGAACAATGTCCATCGCCGAAACGGACTGGATACAAATGGCGACGGTCGCACAAACGGCCGGTAGATTCTTTACATTATTCCTTGAGATCGAGAATTCAAACGGGCGGAAAGTTTAGTTGGCCACGGATCGAACACGGATTACCAGATTCGCTGAATTCCATCTGTGCGAATCTGTGTTTCATCTGTGGCTGCAAATCAATCAATTGGCGAATCCTGCGGAATGAACTTTCGCAGGCGTTCGTTGTTGGTCAACAGATCGACGAAGTCTTCAGCATCAAGCTCTTTCGTTGACGCACGCTGACCGCCTTCGCAGCCGATCGCCGAGACACGCCCCTCGCTGGCAACTTCTGAGCGGTCAGCGGAGCAGATAATTCGCCGGCGCCGTTCGACGCTGCGCTACGGGTCAAAATTCGGCCAATTCGTTGTTCGATTCCCCCTGCGACCGAGCGCCAGTGCCTCCGCCCACCGCCAGACGAGCTGCTTCCACCTCACACATCCCCCAACGAACACGTGAAATGGGATACAAACATTGACTGTCCCTTTTGCTTCGCCTTTTGCTTCGTCTGAGTGAAACCACTCCGTCCGGCATGAGAGGTTTTGGAACGGAGGATTTGCCTACACTTGGCGAGTATTGCATCCCTCGTGACTTGAATGCCACCGATGAACCATGGCGTGAATCCACCTGTCTCTATGTAGAGGCCGATGGCAGCATGTTACTACCGAATCGAGATGGCCAGACAGCTCGGTGCGATTTCACAGATTGCTCCGTGTCGCCTTATGTCAGGTCACTCCAGGAGTTCTCCGCGCGCTACATCAGAGAACGAAACGCGAAGAGCAGTGAATGGCCAAGTTTCAAGGCGCGATTGCGGCGGCGATAGCGGGAAGAGTCTTCATGGCGTTTCCTGGAGCGGGGTCCCAACTTCAGTCTCCGAATACTGATGAACTCCAGTTTGGCAAGAGCCACCCGACTAGACCTTGGCTCCAGTGACGTCCGTCTGCCCATATTCGCTTAGGAACCGGACCTGCGGACCTGCCTTCCGAACAGTA
>CALFOL010000693.1 GCA_937919915.1 uncultured Planctomycetaceae bacterium | reverse complement strand
GGCCGACGACAACGCATCCGCTGTCGCCGTCCTGCTGGAAACAGCGCGCGTGCTCGGGGAAGAACAATCCGTCAGCGACTGGAAACAGGCGGCTGTTGATCTTGAGTTAGTCGTCTTTGATCTGGAGGAGCACGGCATGCTGGGCGGCGCTTTTCATGCGGAATCGTGTCGGCAGAGCAATCGCAATCTATGCGGTATGGTGTCACTGGAGATGCTGGGCTATTGCAGTCACGAACCCGGCAGCCAGTCGATGCCGGAACAGTTGCAGGGAATCTATCCGAACGTTGGAAACTTTATCGGCGTGGTCGGCAACCAAAATTCCGAGGCGCTGATCAAGCACTTTGGCACAGCGTTCGCTTCGATTGCCGAGCTCCCTCATGAATCGCTGCAGGTGCCGGATAACGGTCTGCCGGTTATGCCCACACGGCTCAGCGACCATAGTCCATTCTGGGATGCTGGCTATCCGGCATTGATGATTACTGACACAAGTTTCATGCGGAATCCGCACTACCATCTGTCGTCGGATACTCCGGAAACGCTGGATCCGGAATTCCTGAACAAGGTCAAAGACGGGGTGATTGCCGGTATAAAACGGTTGCTGCAAAACGGAGTTGAGTAAACGATATTCGCTGCCGCCGCTTGCGGATCGACTTGGTCTCGCATCAATTCCGGTGTGGATTGGGCGCGGTGTGGATTGGGCGCGGTGTGGATTGGGCGCGGTGTGGATTGGGCGCGGTGCGGATGGTCGCCCCGGCAGGATGTTCCGAAGATTCGCATTGCGTAAGACAGGTAAATTGGCAACGTCGTTAACGATGTTTGCAAAAAGACCGGGTCAGGACGGCCGTTTCACGGCGAATGGTTGGTTCGGATTGTCCGAATTTTCCGACAACAGTGATGTTCCGTACTGGATCAGCGTTTGCTGAACAGAAGATTCTCACCAGGAACTTCGGGACTTTACTGTCGGGTATGGATGCCGACGTCGTTTGACTGCAGAATTCAGGATGAACTGGCCATGAGCATGATCGGCCGATTTTCAAGCACACTACTCCTGGCCTCCAGCCTTGTTGGCTGTGCAACGGGACCCGTGAGCTTTCAACGAGACGACTGCATCACCGAATCCAAACCAGGTTCCTGCGAATGGTGGTCAGAGCGAGCTCTGGCACCCCCGGGCAGTCGCCAAAAATGCTACAAGGGTAAGAACTGGCCAGTCCGCCCTCGACCAACAGGCGAACGCCAACAGTTTACGCATTCCTATCACTCGGCACATTACTGGCCGCTACCGTATGTGTGCCAGGACCGGCAATATGTCCGTGACATTATCGGCATTCAGGAATCGAATGGCTGGCAGCAGCAGACCACGATATATCACCGCCACTTTGACGAAAATCACATGCTGACAAAACCAGGTGAACTACACCTGATTGATATTCTGGAAGTGACTCCGGATGCCCACCGCGCCGTCTACGTTCAGGCGTCAGCGAATCCGGAAATCGACAATATTCGGATCGCTAACATTCATCAGGCCATCGCAGAACTCAGCGGCGGAACAGACTCCATCAGCGTAACAACTCGCCGTGGTCGCGACTACAGTCGACCTGCCAGCGAGGTCAAGATCATCAACGACCTCTACGACTCCAGCATCCCGACGCCTCGCCTCGGCTTGGCGGCAGTGGCGGTGGCGGTGCCGCCGGAGCAGCGTCGACTCTGACTCCATAGTCACAGCCACGTCGCAGAACAATCACGAAAACGCGAGCTGATTCTTCAGTTCGCGTTTTTTTATTTGTGCAGCCACAATCACTGTTGCGGATCGGCAGCGACAACATCCTTGAACCGTTGTTTCCAAACAGCAATCTGATCAGGATCGCGCTGCTGGTTCAGGTCGACTCGTCCGTTGCTGTCGAAAAATCCCATCACTGAAACATGCTTGCTGTTTCGCGGAACTTTGACTGCAAGTCGGCCCGCTTCGTTCACCAGCAGCACTTCCCAGTAATTGGTGTGTGCCTGAGTAAGTAGTTGACTGCGATTCTTTGATACGGTCAGTAAGCTTTTCCCATGGCTGTGGGCGACAGGGACTTCTTCGTCGCTGACAAGATGCAGTAGTGTGGGCAGCAGATCGACATGACCGGTCGAATGCTGCAGCCGCTGCACGGGGACGCCTGGCCCAATAATTATCAAGGGAGTCCGGGACTGAATATCCGACAGTCGCGTCCCGTGGCACAGGAATCCGTCGTCCAGAAACGACTCGCCATGGTCGCCGGTGATCGCAACAATTGTGTTCGTGTCCGCCACCTGTGTCAGGAATTGATCAAGCCGTTCGTCCAGGAACGCCAGGGCTTTCCAGTAGCGATCCCGCAGCACATCGGCGTTGGTTGGATCTTGCGGCAGCGGCGGGACGCACGCAGGCGGCTTGAGGTCGTATGTGGGCGGATAGTCGTAAGCG
The DNA here is from genome assembly GCA_937919915.1 of uncultured Planctomycetaceae bacterium. Classification (GTDB taxonomy): domain Bacteria; phylum Planctomycetota; class Planctomycetia; order Planctomycetales; family Planctomycetaceae; genus Fuerstiella. Next base: position 1,553 of record CALFOL010000693.1, on the reverse strand, counting down.
TAATGCGTCGCCATCAGGATCGAAAACACAAATTGCGGGGCGTCAGCATTCTGCACGACCGTTGCGATCTCTGACAGCGTGCGATTATCATTGTCATGCCACGGATTTCCTTTAGGCGAATGAATGCTGGTGCGATCGAAGTTCAGCGGTCCCAGGAATTCATTCATACGGCAGAAATTCACACTGCAGCTGGCAATCAACTGTCGCTGGTAGCCAAGCTCCTTCAGCTGCGTACAGGGCGCTGAGGGAATCTGTTTGTCCAGAGTTTCGTCGTAGCACAATGGAAACTGACTATACATGCACGCGAAGGCGCCGAACTCCGAACAGTTCGAATTGGTGTAATGCTGTTCCGCAACAAGGCCGCGTTCTTTCCAGCGATTTAATCGAGGCGTGTGTTGCTCGCAAAATGCGTCGTAGCGGATGCTTTCCGTTAACAGCACCACGATATTGGGGCGCTGCGTGTGTGTCGAAAGCTGCGGCCCACTTAACAGACCGGCGTGATCCAGCGAAGCCGTGCGCAGTGTCTGTCGCCGATCCAGTGCTGACAGTGTTGTGGCCGCCGCCGATTCCGCGGGAGTGTGCGTGAGCCGATGCAGGTCAGCGGCGACGTCAGAAAATTCCTCCGTGCAGTCCTTTCCGAAAGCAGCTGTCCCGTATTGAGCAATGCGGTCCGGATGAAACAACCACGCCGGAAACGCGATCGTCCCGTACAACTGTTCCAGCGCCGGTTGCTGCTGGACGAATTCGCGAGCACCGACAATCCCTGCCACCACGACCACACAGCAGGCAACAGTCCCTCGCGTCATTGTTTTCAGAGCATGCCGGAAGCGACTGGCTGCAACCGCTCTAAAAGCGAAGTGTGAAACAACAAAGATCATTGCGATACGAACGCCTGTGATCCACAACGCCTGCTGCACGCCTTCGGTGATGGCTGTCACGTCACCTCCCAGCGAAAGGTCTTCAGTCACCATCGCTTTCTCAACGTAGTGCCAAAAACTGGCACCTGTCACACATTGCAGGCCGCTGTCGATAACCAGCCACGCCAGTACAAAGAAATGCCACACCCAGCCAACGCACCGCAACCATCGGCTGCTTCCCCGGTGATGACTGAACGCAATCACTGCAATCGCAGGAGACGTAACCAGCAGAATCCTGGCCCACAATGACCACACCACAAGCACCTGGTCAAATGTACTGAGGTTCATGGTGAACAGCAGTAGTGGCAGGTTCCAGAAAATCGTGAACTCAAACCACGCAGTCAATACAGATGTCACCAGCCAGATCAGTAACGCACTGGTAATCAGCGCGTACCGACGTTCCGGCGCAGGTGCCCCTGTTTGTGGAGTGGCGGGAGACATGTGTAAGTGATCAGCCATGGGGAGAGGCGTGCTTTGTTTGGTCGATATCAGGCGTGAAGGGACCAGTTCAGCATGAGTCGCTTGCGTTGCTGCATCGATATGATTCTCTGAGCCATTAAGCTTTCGATCGCCTCAGAAAACTTAGTTCAGGGAAATGCCGAAGCCGGAAGTTTCAGGTTGTGGCTGCAGCACCTC
>CALFOL010000692.1 GCA_937919915.1 uncultured Planctomycetaceae bacterium | reverse complement strand
TGCTAAGCATCCCCGCCAACGAATATCATCCCTGAACGCCAGCGGAAATTCCGTGGCGGACTCGAAAGCGAAACGGCAGTCGCGGTCGATGCGGTCAACAAACTGGCGAAACAGATTGCCGAGGTCAACACCAACCTCCGCGTCGCAGCGTCCAGCGGGCATTCTACCAACTCACTGCTCGATCAACGCGACCGTTTGATCAATGAACTGGCCACGTACGTTGACGTCGATCCCACAAGTCTGCTGAACGGTGCCGATCCCCTCGTCGCTGCCGGTGGAGCACTGATTATCTATGAGGTTACGACGACGATTTCCGTTCACAGTCGTTCTGACGGCGGGTTCCAGCTGGCATCCTCAACCGGACAGACAGGGATTGATGTTCGGGGCGGAAAACTCGGTGGCCTGATGGAATCTGCCAGAGTCATTGGCAGCGGAATCGGCGGTTACTTCAGCGAGTAGGCTAACACACTGATTCGTGAAATAGACACCATCCAGGCGACAGGCATCAGCCTGACCGGACCAGTGAACGCGATGGCCGGTCAGCGGCAGATCACGGGCGGCAACGTGCCGCTGGCAGGAGCCGACAGCGTGTTTGAGCTCACTTCCGGTGAATTAACCGTGACGGTCACAGATCCCACCGGGCAGCGAACCACAACACCGATCGCCGTCGACATCCAGACTGATTCACTGCAGGATGTCGTCGATCGTCTGAACGCAGTGAATGGGCTTAACGCATCCCTGGCCACCAACGGAACCGTGGCGCTGCACGCGAACACTGATTTTAGTTTCGACTTTGCGGGACGAACCGACCAGCAGCCGATCGTGCAGTCCGTCACCGGGACAGCAGCCCCAGCGATCTCTGGTACGTTTCTGGGAAGCAGCAACTCCACATGCCAGGCCGAGATCATTACCGGCGGAGAAGTCGGTGTGTCCGCTGACGTAGTCGTAGTCGTGCGCGTGACAGACACGGCGACAGGAAATGTCATTGGTGATTTCAATTTCGGACTGGGGTATGCTGCAAACCAATCAATCGAAATTGCTGAAGGGATCAGTTTTTCGATGACTCCGGGAACTCTCATCGACGGGGATACGTTCTCCGTTCGAGTGACACAACAACCTGATGAAACCTGACTTCTGGCGAGTCTTGGCCTGCAGACATTGTTCACAGGCAACCGTCCCGATGAGTTCCGGCTGAACCCTTCGATCAAGCAGAACCCCGCTTCAATCAGCGCCTCGCGTTCTGGTGCGTTCGGTGAGGGACGGCAACTGGATCGTCTGATTGAACTGCGGTCGCGTGGTCTGTTTGCGCTGGGATCGGAATCCGTTGAAGAGCGGTTGGTATCGATCACCGGGCTGTCGGGAATTCTGGTGGCATCCAGCCAACTGGAAATCGATCAGCGAGATGCTCGGCTGGGGCAGTTACAGAACGCCTGGGACGCGGTTTCCGGCGTTGACCCCAACGAAGAATTACTCGAAATGCTGCAGTATCAGCGGGCCTTTCAGGCGGCGGCGCGTTTTGTCACTGCGATCGACGAGACACTTGCGGAATTGATGCGACTAATTCGCTGAACGGCTCTTTCTAAAGTAACGCACACCACAAATAGCAGAGCCAGGATCCGGAATCATGACCTTTCGAATAACTCCCCATCGGCAATTTGAAATCGGCCAGCAGCGAACAAGTTCGCAGGCCGGACGATTGGCCGAATTACGGAATCAGATTTCCAGCGGTCGACGGATTCACCGCCCATCTGACGATCCTTATGCACAACAGCTGATCCTCACGAATGAATCCACAGCCTCTCACTTTGCGGCTCAGGGACGAGCGATCGGAAGTGTGCGTTCTGTTTTAAACGAAGCACACGTTCAGATTCGTGCAGCTCAGCAACTTGCCGTGAACGCCCGTGACGTTGGCCTTCAGGTTCGCAGCATCAACAATTCTTCGGAAGCTGAGATTTTTTCGCTGGAGCTTGACGGCATCCTTGAGACACTGGATTCCATCGCCAACACTAAGCACGAAGGGCGATATCTGTTTGCTGGCGCTCAGGTCGAAACGCAGCCGTACAGCGATGTCACGCAGGAAACCGCGTATAGCGGAGTCGCAGATGCTGGTTCGGTTCAGATCGCCGGAGCGGGCCACATAAAGACGTACTATTCCGGCGAGGCGGTCTTCACCACGGGGCCTGGCGGAACAACGCACCTCCTCGGGACCACCGGAGCAACGGGAGGCATCGGCACCGCAAGTGGTCACGGAAGCAGTCAGCTGCACGTGCAGCATACTGCAACATCGTATGCAGGCACCTCCGGAATTCAGCCGGGCGCAAGTTCAGCAAGTCGCGATACGATCATCGGTGCTGCGGGCACTCATCAGCTGCAGATCGACAGCGCCAGCGGAACGATTTCCCTCAACGGCGGCCCGTCCTTTGCGTTCAGCAACAGCGACAAGGATCTGCAGATCACCGGGCCGCGTGGTGAAGTTGTCTTTGTGGACGCGTCGTCGATTGCGCCTGGGTTCTCTGGCAGCGTTGACATTACTGCAGACGGCACACTTTCACTGGACGGCGGGCAAACGAGGCTGCCGATTGACTTCTCACAGAATCAAACACTGGTAGATGAATCCGGCAATGTCCGACACGTTGACTCGCAGGGAATTACTCAAGTGGGAGTTGATACTGTGCAGCTGAAAGGAAACAGCGACCTCTTCGAGACTCTGCGCTCGATGCGTGACGATCTACTTCATTATGAGGACTTCACTGCAGAGGAATGGGACGCGGTGGTGACGGATTTCCTTGGTGACATGGATTCTGCCAATAACCACCTTCTGAATGTTGTCGGCGAACAATCCGTTGATCTGCAGACTCTTGATCGACTGCAGGATCGTGGAGACGAACTGCAGCTGGAGTCTCAGAAGCGACTCGCAGAATTGCAGGGAACGGATTTCACGTCAGCTGTTCTCCAACTACAGGAAGAACAGAACCTGACTGAATACACCTTTGCGACGTTGTCCGGCGTCTTCCAGGTATCCGTCCTGGACTTCCTCCGGTACACCATTCGTTAACTGCTATGAGAGCACAGGAAGCAGAACATTATGCGAAGATTT
>CALFOL010000691.1 GCA_937919915.1 uncultured Planctomycetaceae bacterium | reverse complement strand
CCTTTTCTGAATAAGCAACGGATCCTAGACATTCGTCACCTCAACGCGAGATCAACGTGAGTTCCTTAACGCGAATTTCACCGTGCAACTCAATTGACTGCCTCTTTGAGGGTCGGAGCGGTATTTGTGGCGTCTGCCATTCCACCGGGTAGCTCCATAATCCGAATTTTGCGAAAGTGAATTTCACGCCCTTCCGACTCCAGGCACAGGTAACCCTTACGGCACGATGCATCGCGAATCCCGTTGACGAATTTGCCGTTCACCGACAACTTCACGTTGCCGTCTACAGCGACCACGACATAGTGATTCCATTCTCCATGCCCCTTGCAACGATTCTCCACAGACTTGCTCCGTGTACCTCTTGGGTTCTCCGGACTGGCCGTCATTCCTCCAGCACCGAATAGCTCACCGTGTACGTAGGCGATCGGCGGCAGGCTGCCGTCTTTGTTTTTGTGCTGATTCACCCAATCCAGTTCCAGCATCTGGACCTCCATGCCCATCGGCAGACGATGGGCACCAGGGTTCGCATCTGACCACAGGAACACTCCGGAATTTCCGCCGGGTTCCATATGTCGCCATTCAATGTCCAGGATGAAGTTTTCGTATTGTCGATCGGAACGCATCACCCCGATCGGCAGCCCTGTGCAAACCAGAAGTCCGTCTTTAACAGACCACGTTTCCGGCGACGTGTTGACATCAATCCAGCCGCTCAGATCTTTGCCGTTGAACAGATCACGAAATTTCAGATCCGGTTCCTGTGCGAAGACGGCAGCCGGAATTGACAGCAGAAGTACACACACACTCAACATTCTGCGAAAAGAAATGGGGGTCTGCATCAGTCGTCTCGTTTCTGTAAATCGGTCAGTTCATCTGGCCTTTGATTGTTCGTTGCGTATCATTCCAGCCGTCTTCAAGGACTTTGACATATTGTTCCGGCGTCAGCAGCGGAGCTGGTGTACGGTAGGTATACAACCAGCCCGACTGGTAGTTGTCGGCATTGATGCCCGACGGATCATTCAGCAGTGCGGAGTTGAATTCCACGACGGTTCCCGCACAGGGTGTGAACAGACTGGACACAGCTTTTGAGCTTTCAATTTCACCGATCTCCTGGCGGTCACGAACATCCGTGTTGGGATCGATGGTCCACTCCAGAAAATAGACGTCCTGCAGCAGGCGGACAGAGTACGCAGTGAAGCCGACACGATAGCAACCGTCATCGAGCAGTTGCAGCCACATGTGGCGCGCACAATATTTCCGATCCGTTGGGATGACAGCCTTAAACTGTCCCATCATGAAATGTAGAGCGTCAGTCATTCGCGTACGATAATCGACGGTCGGCTGCGAAAGAAGCAACCGCACATCGAATCACATGGCAACTCGGTTTTTCAAAGCAGCCACAACGTCCAATGGGCAAAAACGGTCAGGCGCATTCCAGGCTACAGCGGAAGCCACTCGGCAAAGGTTGCTGCCTGTCCGATATGTTGACCATTTTCGTCAGCGACATTCCACACGGTCGCTTTCAGAATCCGAAACCGGTCGCCGGTGGAGGCGATGCGAATTCCGGAATAGTCATCAATGAAGCCATTTTCTGTGGTTCGACGCAGCAGTTCTGCGCGTTCGTCACGATGCACGGGCTCGGCTGTCTTACGAGACGGAGTTCCCAGAAAGGTGCTGAGCGGCATCTTCCACAGTCGCAGTGCACTGACGTTGCCATAGCTCAGCAATGGGTCGGTTTCTGTGCCATGAGCGACCACGACAAACGACGCTTCAAAAAGATTGCGAGCATCGACTTCGGGTGTACTTCGCGGAATCAAAGAACGACCGATGAGTCGCTCATAGGAATTCAGCAGGCAATTCGTGTGCGCGATCCATATTGGCGACTGCCATGCAGAATCTTCATCATTGGTATCGAACGTCATAACTCACCAGGTTGAAGTGCCCTGCCGAATGTTCGGCATGATCGTCCGATTCGCCTGACATCTGTCAGACGGTCGGTTCCGGCAGACGCTTTTGATCCGGCTTGTGTCCCAGAATTGTGACACTTAATGGTGGGAGTTCAAGTTCGACACTCTGGTTGTGCCCGTGCGAATCTGTTTTGCTCGTCCACACACCACCTTGATTGCCGACATCAGATCCACCGTACCATTTGGCGTCGGTGTTCAATAGTTCGGCATAGAAGCCTGGGGCCGGCACGCCGATGCGATACTGATGGCGTGGTGTCGGTGTAAGATTGGCCACCACGACAATCCGTTCTGAACTATCCAGAGTCTGGCGTGAAAACGCGACAACGCAGTTCTTACGATCGTCTCCTACGATCCACTGGAATCCGTCCGAGTGCACGTCGCTGGTGTACAGGGCCCGTTGATCACGATACAGCCGATTCAGGTCGCAAACTAACCGACGAATCCCTTCGTGCGTCTCAAACGTGCGCAGCACCCAGTCGATCTGGCCTTCGTGGTTCCATTCGTTCCACTGACCGATTTCGCCACCCATGAACTGCAGTTTTTTGCCTGAGGCAGCAAACTGGACTGCATACAACACTCTGAGATTTGCGAACTTTTGCCATTCGTCACCAGACATCTGCGACAGCAGCGACCGCTTGCCGTGCACAACTTCGTCGTGAGACAAAGGCAGCATGAAGTTCTCAGTGAACGCGTAGATGCTTCGAAACGTCAGGTCATTCAGATGCCAGCGACGATGAATCGGATCGCGCTTCATAAACCGTAATGTGTCGTTCATCCAGCCCATGTCCCACTTCATTGTGAAACCCAGGCCCCCGGTATACACAGGTCGCGAAACGCCGGGCCATGCCGTTGATTCTTCGGCAATCGTCATCGTACCCGGAAATTCCGCATGCATGACTGTGTTGAAATCCTGCAGAAATGAGATCGCTTCGAGATTTTCACGACCGCCGTGCTTGTTGGGAATCCATTCACCCGACTCCCGCGAATAATCCAGATACAACATCGATGCCACCGCATCCACACGCAGACCGTCGATGTGGTAAACGTCGCACCAGAAACGAGCGCTCGACAACAGGAATTCAGTCACTTCACGTCGACCGTAGTTAAAAATCAATGTGTTCCAGTCGGGGTGAAAACCCAGACGCGGATCCGCATGCTCATACAGATGAGTCCCATCGAAGTGCGCCAACGCATGAGCGTCTGTTGGAAAGTGTGCTGGTACCCAGTCGAGCAAAACGCCGATGTCGTGCTGATGCAGATAGTCGACGAAATACTGGAAGTCGTGAGGTGTCCCGAATCGACTCGTGGGAGCAAAGTACCCGGTCGTTTGATAACCCCACGATCCATCAAACGGATGCTCTGTGATCGGCATCAACTGGACGTGCGTATACGCGGTCTCAAGAATGTACTCTGTCAACAGGTGCGCGAGTTCGCGGTAGTTGTAAAACCTGCGGCCATCGCGAGGACGTTTCCATGAGCCGGGATGTACCTCATAGGCAGACACCGGTGCTTCCAGCCAGTTTGTTTCGCCCCGTTTTTGTAACCAGTTTTGGTCGTGCCATTGCAGATCGCGCAGGCTCCAGACTATCGATGCCGTGCCCGGACGCATTTCGGCAGCGAACGCTACGGGGTCAGCTTTTTCCAGCAGCTGATTCTCATGTGTCCGGATCGCGTACTTGTACTTGGTTCCGGGCTGAACGCCTTCGACGAATCCAGACCAGACGCCGGTGTCGCTGGAGTTCAGCCAATCTCGCTCGGGAGTCCAGCCGTTGCCGTCGCTGATGATGGAAACTTCACGAGCGTTGGGAGCCCACACAGCAAAATTGACGCCACCGTCCACCAGGTGTGCGCCCAAATGCCGATACAGAGTTGTTCGATCCGCAGGTGCGTCAAAAGTGCTGGTCATAGGTTCACACGTTGCTTGCTAGCGCGACTGACGTCAACGTCTGTAATCAGAATGTTCTCATTCATTTCACTCGACTCCTTCTGATAACGTTACGGTTTCCGACGCGCGCCGGACATCGGGAGTGTGTACAGTATACGTGTGACGTCGCGATGTCCCCAGACGGCCATCCACACATACCACTTTTGGAAAGATTTTTCACCCCACGTCTGCCTCCTTAAGGCTATGGCTTTCGCTGCTTTCGAAGTCGCGTAAACAAATTCTGAAATCGACCTGCTTTGCAATCGGACTCGGATATTTTTACGTCGTCCGCGATCTTTGTGTCCATGTTTACTGCCAAACGCAGTCCACGCTGCTCGACCTGAGATTCTGTCGGAGGTTGTTGATAACTCTCCGCGCCTGCAGCATACCGCAGACGTGATCCACCCACCGAGTGGCGGACGACCCGTTTTCGAGCCTGTTGCAACAGTCGAGGAATATACGTTTGCTGAGCGTCCTCTTCTGCATCAGCGACAAAATCACCCACGCGGCGCTCTTCGCATAGCAGTTCTTCGCCTACCTTTGAGAATTGTTCTTCAACATCGTTTCCGTCATTCGACTGATCGAACTCAGCATTTCCTCCGTTGTCAGGCGGGGCATCAGAATTTGGTAGTCTACCGTCGAGTGGCAGGATGCTGTGACTTCGATCTGTTTCCGAATCGCCATCCTCGTTCCGCTGTGGCTTGTCACCCCTTCCGGATGCATCAGATGGAGAGGCATGCTCGCCGTAGGTTTTGTTTTCACCACGCTCGTTCTGCTCGGTATCGATCAAATGCTGGATATGTTCGATGGCTGCGTCCGGCCCGTCACTCAATGGCAGAAACTCGGCTGTCGAATCTTGAGACTCTGTGTTCGGACCACCATATTCCGCAACGAGAGAATTCGAAACTGAAGTTGTGGCACCAGCCGCATCACCGGTGGCGTCGATCAGCTGGCCAAGATCCATCAACAGTTCGGCGTACTCTTCGTGGATGTTTTCCACCGGAATAACGTCTGTCGGCGCAATGCCGTTTGTCACCGGTGGCCACACCAAGACACTCGGTACTGTCGCAAATTCGACGCGATTTCTTTGCAGTGGTGCGACAGAGCGGCCCAATTCGCACCAGGTATAACGATCGAAGACCGGCTTGGAGTTCGGGCGCAATGATTTCTCAGCGACGGAGGCCGATGGCCGCGTCGCTACCGGCCAGGCTCCCGCAGGCTCCCATCGCTCGTATCCGCTGAGTGCCACTTCGTGGTCATCGTCGGCATTCTCCAGAGCTTCGTTATCGAATGACTCAAACTCATCATGCTCGAAGTCCTCGAGTTCCAGGTCCTCGAACTCGTCAGCCGTTTCACTACAAATCGTCGAATCATTGCTGTCGTCTGGTGCTCCTCCCGCCAGCAGCATGTGATGTTCCAGGCTTACAGCGGACATGACAGTCCGTTGCTCTTCGGGCTCCAGAACTTCTTCGGCTTCGTCCACCGGAGATTCTTCGACGATCACAGCGCTGCCTTCGAACGACACCCTGCCCAGTAATGCCGCCAGCCTGGATTTGTTTGCATACCGGTCGGGGGCTGAGTCGCCATCGTCCTCGTCGCATTTCTCCATATTCGCTGACTCAAAATGATCTTCCGCATCAGAATAGAATGTCGCGGCGGCGATTTCTGTCGCGTTGAATTCTTCGTTCACCTCAGTTTCACTGACCGGATCTTCGGCAAGAGTGCCCGAGAGATCTGTTTCGATCAACTCGTCGCCACCGGATGTCGTCGAGGCGACGATCTCAATAACGGCCGAATGGTGCGTCGTTGTTGACGCGGGGTCTCCGATTTCGATCACCCCATGGGTTTCTGTTTTGGTCAACGGTTCCGGAGACGGTCCGCCGATTTCGATAACGCCGTGTGACGAAGTCGAGTCTGCTGCGGAAGAACCTGCGGCAGGGCGGCCGATTTCAACCACCGAATTTGAGCCTTCGATCATGGGCGGAGAAGCGGACTCTTCGTACTGATCTTCATCATCGGTGTCGTCGTACAGCGATACATTCCATGTATACGGCAGATGCTGCAGGCGTTTTAACGCTTTGTCTACGATCGCCCGCGTGACGCAATTCAGCTTTTGTTCCTCACAGACGATCATCGACTCGTCAGCCAGCAGGTTCAGGCATCGAGGAGCGCCGTCGGCGGCTGCGACGATGCGTTCAATGGCCGCTGAATCCATTGTTGTGGACAGCTCTCCACCAGCATTGCGGATGTTGTGACGCAAATACTCGACGGCTTCAACAGATCGTAAAGGTTGCAGGAACACGTGTGTGCGGATCTTCTGAGCAAAATCGGTGTGGTGAGGTTCCGCCAGCACTTCCTCCAGAATCAGCGGTCCGGTAATCAGCAGACGAAGCAGCTTTTGACCGGCGACTTCTTCTTCCAGCAACGCTCTCAACTCGGCGAACACTTCCGGTTGCAAAAGGTGAGCATCATCCAGCAGAACCACCAACGGTCCCCAGAATTCCGCCACACGCTGCAGGCGTTCTACAACTTCCCAGCGTCGCACCGTATCCGAGGGGGCGGTCGATTCGGAATCATTGGTGCCCTTGCATTTCAGCAGGCTGCGGTGCAGGAGAAACAGCAGGTCGGTCGCGGATTTTACCGTTCCGCCACGGATCAGGATTGCCTGGCAGTCGCCTTCCAGCTTCCGTCGTACGGCTTCCAGCGCGACGGATTTTCCGACTCCGGCAGGACCAGTCAGAACGGCAACACCTAAATCAGAACGCAGCGCGTGCAGCATCCCTGGCAGGATCTCGCGAAACGTTTCTGATTGAAAGAAATCGTGATCCGACAAGACTGACTGAAATGGCTTGCGATGCAGACCGAAACGTTTTTCGTACATCCGAATTTCCATCCATGGACTCAGAGGTTTCGGCAATCCCTGCCGAAGTGCATATCCAGTTGACTGCGCGCAGATGACTCAGAACGCGATGCAATGTCGGCAACATCGAACATGCGTAACCCGTTTCTTGAGCACATTCGTACGCGCCTGCAGGGTCAGCGCAGACTGTGGCGTGGAATGCCGCTGACCGTTTTATCCCGTGGAAGGTGTGGATTGGTGCGAATCCCAATAAGTCGTGAACGCATCTGACTGGTGGAATACGGCTGTCACAGTCGTCAACGCGTTCTTCGGGGCCACGAGTCAGCGGGAACTGCTGTCGTGCGATCGCACACGCCAGAAACCCTGCGGCTGGGCGCAGTAGGCGCTTTATGAACGGTGAATTCGCTTCTGTGCAGCCAGGTTCACCGCCGCCAGACGCTCGTCAGCCGTCATTTCATAGACTCGCCGCAGCAATTCCTCAGCCGTCGCTGTCAGCACACAACCGCGACGCTGCATCGCCATTCTGGCCGTGTGAAGTCCCTGTTCCAACGGCCAGTTGGCCGCAACTGCACCAAAGCTGATGTTGCAAAACGATGGAATGTGCCGCGGCAGCAAACGTCCGCCCGGCAGTACCAGAGTCATCACACCGATCGATGACCCGGTATTAAACATACTGTCGATGGCCGTCTTCGTGTGATCTCCAATGAAGGAACCAACCTTGGTTAAACCCGAATCCACCAGCTCGCCCTGCAACGGCACGGCGACATGGCTGTAGTCGCTCTTCAGGTCTGAAGTTGTTGTGATGGCCCCCAGATTAACCCACGGGCAGACATAACTGTGTCCCAGAAACCCTTCATGGTACTTGTTCACGTGGCTGTGCAGAATTGATTCTTCGATCTCACCGCCGACCCGGCATTCGGGACCGATGGTTGTTCCATGATGAATCAACGCGCGAAACACGCGTGCTCCCCGTGAAATATGACACGGACCCTCGATGCGCGTAAACGACTGAATGTGCACGTCGCGGTCAATCGAAACCGGGCCCGTCCGCGTATCGATCACCACATACGGATCAATCTCTGCCTGCTCCGAAATATAGACATCGCGTTCGTCTCCCAGGCACTGAACGTGTGGCGAACTGGAAGGTTGCGACAGTCCTTCATCGGCGAAATCCAGTTCCAGTTGTCGTCCGTTACGACTGACCAGATCCCAGGGGCGAGTGATCATGGTGCCGGATGCTTCCACGACGCGGCGTGTCCGAGCAATTCCCAGCAGGGTTTCTGCGTAGTCGTCGTCCGTCAGCAGTTGAGCTTCATCCTGTTCGAGTGCAATCCAGGCCAGATGCCCATCAATGTAGCCCGCGTTGTCCATGCTGACCTCCTGCAACTGCAGGCGCCCTGCGGGCATCCAGCGGCCGTTCACCATCAACACTGGCGAAGATTGCAAGGCCACGAAGTCGTTCACGATTGCTTCAGGCTGTTCTTCGGCGTATGCCGGCGCAAGCCACGAGCGAACGCACGCGCCCCACTCCGCACCCGGAAACCAGCGCTGCAGACGCCGACGCAGGCTTTCACGCCCGCAGACAAGTTCAAACGCAGGACGAAGCAACGCAATGGGGTACAACTGCGGCGCCGCCTGATCTTCGTAAACAAACCATCGCATATGCAATGACACCAACTTTGAGTTCAGAAAAGTGCATTCTGAACGGAAACACTTTCCGCCAGAACACACATCTGACGTGGATCATCGTCCGTTCTTCCACAGCGACTTGTGACCCAACAGCCGATCGGCCAATAACAACTGTAGGCTCTGGGGACCGGCAGCTGTGGCCGAACTCGTTCGTCCATCAATTCCTCAAGAAGCGGCGAAACGGTACCGGAGTTCTGAACAAAATTTGTGGCGAACGCTGTCTGTTTGATATCATTCTTAACAATTGCCACGTGAAGACGAGGCAAATTTGGGTGTTTTTCGCCCGACGCAGCGGAGCAGTCACCATGCCTACAAAGTTCTCTCGACGGGATTTCGGAAAGTACGCCGGCCTCGGCCTGTTGGGAGCCTCGGCATCAGGCTGGCTGCCTGCCATGGCCGCCCAGGCGTCTGAAGCTCAGGCCACGGCAGACCGCAAACGCAAGTGCATTCTGCTGTGGATGTCGGGCGGTCCCAGTCAGATGGAAACCTTCGATCCCAAAGAAGGCCACGACAACGGCGGGCCGACCAAAGCCATCGAAACCAGCGTGCCTGGCGTGAAGATCAGCGAACATCTGCCGCAGGTCGCCCAGGTGATGCAGCACCTGGTCCCAATCCGATCGATGTCCACCAAAGAAGGCGACCACACACGCGCCACCTACTTCATGCACACGGGCTATTTGCCACAGGGACCGATTCGGTATCCAACCGTTGGCTCGTTTCTCAGCAAACAACTTCGAGATCAAACATGCGACCTGCCATCGTTCGTCAGCGTGAATCCATTCCGAGCGTTCAGTCCGGCAGCCTACGGCCCTGGTTTCCTGGGGCCATCGTGGTCGCCGCTGGTTGTGGAATCGGCGATGACCGGAGACGAAGACAATCGAAGCGTTTCGTTCGAAGTCAGTAATCTTAAACCTGCCGACAACGTCACCGCGCAACAAGCGGATTCGCGACTGCAATTACTGGCATCACTGGAACACGATTTTCTGGCAAAGCGTCCTGGCGGTCCAGGCACAAGTCACGTGCAGTCTTACGAACAAGCCGTGCGAATGATGAAGTCTGCTGCGGTAAAGGCGTTCAATCTGGACGGCGAAGACGTTGTTCTGCGGGATGCCTACGGACGGAATCCGTTTGGTCAGGGCTGCCTGCTGGCGCGGCGGTTGATCGAAAGCGGCGTCTCGTTTGTCGAAGTCAATCTTAGCGGAGCCGATGGCCAGGGAGGCGGCGCGGGCTGGGATACTCATCAGGAAAACTTCGACGCAGTGGGCTCACTTTGCGGAGTCCTGGACCCTGCCTATGCCACGTTGATCAACGATCTCAGCCAGCGTGGATTACTAGACGACACCTTGGTTGTCTGGATGGGAGAGTTTGGTCGCACGCCGAAAATCAATGAGAACAATGGGCGAGACCACTGGCCCAATAGCTGGAGCACTGTACTGGCCGGTGCTGGTGTGAAAGCCGGCCAGGTCTATGGCCAGACGTCCGCTGATGGGATGGAGATCGACGACAATCCGGTCAGCGTGCAAAACCTGATGGCAACCATTTGCCACGCACTCCACATCGATCCTGAGACGACGAACCTAAGTAACGTCGGCCGCCCGATACCTTTGGCAGACCACGGCTCAACGGTAATTTCTGACCTGCTGAGTGGTTGGTGACAAAGCCGGGGCTGATCTCACAGCGAAGATCGACGTAATGGAATCGGAAGTTCGTAAATTGTGCGACCGCATTGTGGTGCCGCCTTGAATTGGCGGTAACGCAGTAGTGTGCCCATGGGCACACTACTGCAGCAACTACCACCTGCGTTGAGTAGTCCAGAAGTACACCGGGTTCAATTGGATAACGTTGGCCCTGTCGAATCACCTCCAGCAGCAGCGGGGGTTCTCTGATCAAAAGACAGGGAACGTTCAGGACAAACAGGAGCGTGCCTGACATTCAGGCACGCTCTCATGGTGCGACGTCAAGGTTGTGGTGTCGCCTGCCACATACAATCACTGAAGTGAAAGAGGGGTTTCCCGCACATGAAGGACACGAATAGACGAAGGCGGATATTCCGGGCCAGAACCGCGTTACAGAATGGCAACAGCACTCTTGGTTGCACCCTACTTCCGGGATTCGTCGAACCTGATCATCAGATAGGCACCGAAAAAACAGAGTAATGTCAGCGCAGGTAAAATGAGAACCATGCCTGCCAGCAGAAGTGCCAGCGATGCCAAAGTGAATACGACATACATGTGAGCGTCTCCTTTGCGAATCAACTTCTCCGCAATTGGCAACGCTGTTTAACACATCGATTCGAATTATGGAACAAATGCGAACAGAACAGAAAACGTCATTGACGGCGCAGCAAATTCACTCCGCGAATTCCTCAACTTTGACCCAATCAATCAGGACCGATTGGGCCGACCACAGTTTCGTCACTCGGAGTGCAATACCAAGGTCTCTGCATCCGGCACCAAAACAGATACTTGCGAATGCTATCGGCCAATGTGACGTGATTGGCGAGTCAGGTTTCAAGGTGAACGCAATGAGTGCACCTGTACCAAGTATGCTGAACAGAACCGGGTGCATTCCCGTTTTGCGTTTTGGTTTTGTGTGTTTATGCGGGTGTTTGTGA
>CALFOL010000690.1 GCA_937919915.1 uncultured Planctomycetaceae bacterium | reverse complement strand
CGGCAAAATTGACGATCGCTGCAGGCTGTGTTTCGTTCAGCAATTTCTTGATCAGGCTTCGATCACCGATGTCACCGTTTACAAACTGGTGACGCTCGTTGTCGACCGGCAACGCTGATGGGTCTCCGGCATAGGTTAGCTTATCCAGATTGATCACGCGGACATCGTCACATTCCACGTGGCGACGCACAAAAGTACCACCGATAAAGCCGGCGCCCCCCGTGACGAGTACTGTGTTCTTCATCGTTATGATTCCCAATTTTTCATGGCTGCTTCCAAGGCGTCATGAACGTCTGGCAATTGGATTCCTGCGGCCACGGCTTTTGAGCTGTCGAGCACACAGTTGGATCGCGGCGTTTTGGCGGCGACCTGCATGAACTCGTCTTCCGACGCAAAGAAACGGAATTTCTTATTGCTGAGTCCATGACGCGAAATCATCTCGACCACATCTTCTGTCGTTACGTCGCCGGGGTTAGTGAGGTTGTAAATCCCGGGAGCAACGTCGTTCTGGGCACAATGCAGGCAGGCGGCGACAAAATCTGATAATTCCGACAAACTGTTACGTGCACTTAGCAAGCAGTCGTAATTCATCAATTTCGAAATGTAGTTTCTGGGGGAATCGACATTGTTAAATGGGATTCGCAGCCGCCAGATGTAGCAATTTTCCGCGCCCTCCAAGACTTCTTCTCCCAAGGCTTTGCAGCCTGAGTAAAAGCTGCAATTGTTGGTTCGAAAACTAAAGTTGGGGCGATCCGATTCCGTGAACCCGCTTCCGTCTGGTTTCGCACCGGTGAAGATACAACCGGAAGACACGTGTCCCCAACGCAAGTTTGTCTGCTCACAGGCTTCGCGGATCACACCTGGCAAAACCGCGTTGCCGAACAGGCAGTCGGACCTGTGCAATTCGCAGGCGTCGACATTGGGTTTGCCACTATAGCCGGCGGCATTGATCAGAAACGATGGATTTGTTTCGCGGATCAGGTGGATCAACGAATCTCGCTGAGTGTAATCCACATCTGCACGGGCAACCGAGCGATAGCTGATTGATTTCGTGTCCAGTAATTGTCGGAACGCGGTGCCGACGTAACCAGAGCCTCCAAGTAATAGTATCACTGATTTAATATGTTTCGTTGAGTTGCTGAAAGTTGCGAGTAGGCAACTTGTGGCTTAATTCGTTCAGGACAATTCCTAAGCGTGGTTGGCAACGACCTGCTCTTCGTTACCGACATCCGGCGTGTGAAACTACGTGACCATGGCGGTGATTGTCACTTTCACGTCAGCCGAATTCTGACTGGCCATTGAAATCAGTGCGTTGATGTCTGACGTGGCATTGCCGTCCTGAAACTCACGTGCGTAGGCGGCACGGACTTTGTCGTGCGATGTCGGCAACGTGGCCTCATCGTCAAAATACAGTTCCTCGTACAATTTTTCGCCAGGGCGAATGCCAGTGAATTGAATTTCAATGCTGCCTTTAGGCAGCCCGCTTAACGTCACAAGGTCTTCTGCAAGCTGAACAATCTTGACCGGTTTACCCATGTCCAGCACAAAGATTTCACCGCCTTTGCACATTGATGCCGATTGCACCACCAATTGTGCGGCTTCAGGAATCGACATGAAGTAACGCGTCATCCGCTTGTCCGTGATTGTGATGGGACCTCCATCGCGGATCTGTTGTTGGAAACGTGGAATCACGCTACCCGCGCTGCCCAGGACGTTGCCAAAACGTACGGTTGCGAACTTGGTGGCACTTTCCTGTGCAAGATCATAGACGACTCGTTCTGCCAGCTGTTTTGTCGCCCCCATAATGCTGGTCGGATTGACCGCTTTGTCGCTGCTGACCATGACGAAGTGCGATGTGTCGTATTCATCGGCCAAAGTAGCGATCACTTTGGTGCCTAGCACGTTGTTTTTGACAGCCTCGCAGGGATGCAATTCCATGAGTGGCACATGTTTGTGAGCCGCCGCATGAAACACAATCTCTGGTCGATGACGCTCAAACAGATTATTCATTGCCTGCTTGTGTGTGATGTCTCCGATCTCCTGATGAAGAATCACACCGGCATCAGCTGCCGCCTGGGCCAGTTCGTGGTAGATCGCGTAAATCCGATTCTCGCCGCGGCCCAGCAGAATGAGTTCGGCCGGTCCGAATCTCAGCACCTGCCGACAGATCTCAGAGCCGATACTGCCTCCTGCACCGGTGACGAGGACGCGTTTTCCTGAAATCAGCAATTCAACCTCGTCGGTATCCAACTTGACAGGATCTCGCTTCAGCAGATCGTTGATGTCCAGAGCTCGCAGAGGGATTTTATCCGTGCCGGACATCGCATCTTCAAACCGCGGCAAGACACTGACGCTAATGCCAGCTGCATTGCACTCGCCAATCACCTCACGTAACAAAACACCATCGACAGTTCCTGCCAGAACCAGCAGGTCTTTGGCTTTGGTGCTTGCTGCGACCTCAGCAAGTTTACTCACATGCCCCATCACGCTGACTCCACCCAGAATAGCCCGTTTGCGATGGTCCGGCTGACTGGACAACAATCCAACCACGCGGATTGGCATTGACTGGTTGGAATTAATCTGGGCTGCCAACTGGCCGATTTCATGATCAGTCCCGACAAGCAGTGCGGGGCGCGCAGACTTTCTCATGATACCAATCGATTCGTCTGCGAAACGCCATGTCGAACGCAGTCCGCCAATCACCAATATCGTAAAGACGGTGTCCAACACGATGCTTAATCGCGGAATCTGTCCATGAAGTGTCAATAGAAAATAATCCATGAAGGCGACGGCAAACATTGATGCAATCGACACTTTTAATAGTGCCTGCAGGTCTGCAAATGTGACATAGCGCCACCAGCCGTGAAAATGGTTTCCAAAATAAAACACCAGCAGCTTGGTCGCGACCACCGGCAGCAAACTGCTTCTGATGAATGCCAATCGGTCGCTGGTCACTTCAAAGTTAAATCGTGCCAAATAGGCCGTTGCATAAATTGCAGAGAACAGTGCCACGTGCAGCCCAAGCAGCAGTGGCAGACGGCATGCCGGATGAAACAGACCACGCGGCGCAGAAGCCATTCTTAAACGACGGTCCGCCTGCCGGTCATTGGTGGCTGGCTTCGCTTGGGAGGACTCAGCACTAACCATAGTGTTTGACTTTTTTGACTAACATGCTCGCGAGTGGCCCACCACGCGACGCTTGCATTCAAGTGCTTGTCTTACTGAAACAGTGATTGGCCGGCCCGCCAAATATTCGTTCGTTTCAGAATTTTTGAGGCGAATGTCCAATTCACGCGTTGACCGCGCGGACTTCGTTCCCTTGGGTGACCGTGATCAGGTCCCCGTGTTCGTGTCCGTCCAAGCCGAAGATCGCCAACGCTGTTGGGCTGACTTGGGTATTCGCAACACCAAGGCGCACCTTACGGAGACCAACA
>CALFOL010000689.1 GCA_937919915.1 uncultured Planctomycetaceae bacterium | reverse complement strand
GGTCGGACGGACCTGTCGGTTGGCTCCTGCGGAGCAGCCTATCTCAACAGACCGCCAGCTGGCCATTCGTCACAGCCCTGATGGAAGAATCTTTCCAACAGGTGGGAATATTTCGGCAAAGATTTGCGGCTAAGTAATGATTCGTCACCGCCGCACCTGGTGGCGATCAACGAACAGTGTGAATCTGAACAGGATTACACTAAATTGGCGATAATCATCATCAGCCATTGCATTCCCGCACAGAAAATGCCGCTACGGACATCTCCCGCCGGTCTTGAAAGTGAAACATGAAACGAATGTGGTTCTCAAGACGACGTCTGTTGCCGTTTACGTATTGGCGTGAGCGGTTGCTCGCGGGAAACAGATCCCCCGTGTTGACTGGGATGATCGCTCTGCTAACCGTTGTGCTTGTGCCGATGCACTCCGCATATGCGCAGGCCGACAGTAACGGCAATATCAATTTTGCGATCGACATTCAGCCGATTCTTGCTCAGCGCTGTTACAAATGTCACGGATCAACGGCTGCTGAAGCCGGGCTGCGTCTAAATACTCGCGACGCCGCGGTGGCGAAGCTGGAGTCCGGTGGTCACGCAGTCATTCCCGGTAAAATCGACGCCAGCACAATTCTGCAGCGCCTGCGATCGACCGACGATGACCAGCGCATGCCACCCGAAGGCAAGCCACTCAGCGAAGAACAGATTGCGAAAATTGAGTCATGGATTCAACAGGGAGCAGACTGGGCTGAACACTGGGGGTTTCAAAAACCCGTTCGTCCGGCCATTCCGGAGACGTCTAACAGTGCATGGGCGCAGAATCCGATCGATGCGTTCATACTTGCAACGCTGGATGCCGCTGCGCTCACTCCGGCTGCGGCCGCAAACAAAGTCACGTTGATTCGGCGAGCGTACTACGACCTCATCGGTCTTCCGCCGACAACTCAGCAGGTTGATGAATTCCTGGCGGATCGTTCTAAAAACGCATACGAGAGAATTATTGATCGACTGCTGGAATCTGACCAGTATGGTGAAAAGTGGGCTCGGCATTGGCTGGATCTGGTTCGCTATGCGGAAACGAATGGCTACGAACGCGATGGACGCAAGGAGTTGATCTGGAAGTATCGCGACTATGTCATCCAGGCGTTCAACGAAGACAAGCCATTCGACCGATTTGTACAGGAACAATTGGCTGGCGATGAGCTGGCAGACGTCGATGCGGCCAGCATAACGGCGACCGGCGTTTACCGACTGGGGCTTTGGGACGATGAACCGGCGGACAGAGAATTGTCTCGTTACGATTATCTGGACGATATTCTGCGAACGACCAGCGAAACGTTTCTGGGCATGACGGTCGGATGTGCTCGCTGCCACGACCATAAGATCGATCCGATTGCTCAAAAAGACTATTACACGCTGTTGGCGTTCTTCTCAGACATCACTCCACACGGCGGCGGAGCGTCAAACCACGTTCCGATTTCAAAGCCGGAAGACAAAATCGTCTTCGAAGCAAAGGTCGCTCAAAAAAAGCAGCGAGAAGAGGCACTGGAACAGCAGATCAGTCTACTGAAGAGCGAGTTTTGGGTTGGTCTGATGAAGAAGTATCCGAAGCTTGGCGGAAAATCTGTGGGAGCGACATTGCCTGAAGACGGCGTACTGATTTCGGATTCCATCGCCAACGGACAGGACTGGATCTACACAACGGATCAGCCGGCCGATCACTGGTTTGAGATTGCGTTCGATGCGGCTCAATGGAGAACTGGGCTCGGTGGTTTCGGTACCAAAGGAACTCCCGGTGCCGTCGTTCGTACAGAATGGCGCAGCAAGGACATCTGGCTGCGTAAGGATCTTCGATTGGCAGAAATCCCCGACCCGTTGTCGTTGAAGATTCATCACGATGAAGACGCGACCGTGTACCTGAACGGCAAACAGATTGCCTCGCTGCCTGGCTACGGTCCGGATTACGTCACAATTGATGTCACCGAAAAGTCGCTCAACCTGTTGCAGACAGGCCGCAATGTTCTGGCGATTCACTGCAGCCAAACAGGCGGAGGACAGTACATTGATGCGGGGCTGAGTACCGATCGCAGCGCGACCCCAGCGGCGATGCATGTTGCGAAATTCGGCGAAGAAATCCTGGGCAAAGACAAGCTGCAGCAATGGAGTCAGCTGCGTCAGGAATTGACCGCCAGCCGCGATCAGCAATTCGAATACAAAACCGATTTTGCGATGGCTGTACGAGACCAGGGGCCGCACAAGACCTGGATTTTGGGTCGTGGGAGTCCCGAGATGAAGGGCGACGAAGTGCAACCCGCCTTCCCCGGGATTCTTAATCCGCCCGCACCGACAATTCAGCCAGGCGGAGCAGGAAGTTCCGGCAAACGCAGAGCTCTGGCCGAATGGGTCGCAAGTTCCGAGAACCCGATGACGGCGCGTGTGATGGTCAATCGTATTTGGCAGCATCACTTTGGTCGCGGCATCGTGCGTTCCACCAGCGATTTTGGGTACCAGGGAATTCCTCCCACGCACCCGGAACTGCTGAACTGGTTGGCCGCAGACTTTGTCGACCACGGCTGGAAGATGAAACGCATGCACAAGCTGATGATGATGTCCGCGACGTATCAGATGTCGTCACGGGGCAATGATGCGGCCATCGCCAAAGATCCCGTTAACGATCTTTTCTGGCGATTCAACATGCGACGATTGACTGCGGAAGAAATTCGCGATTCGATTCTGTTTGTGAACGATACTCTGAATGCCAAAATGTTTGGTGCCAGCGTATTTCCTCCATTGCCAGCGGAGGTCCTCGCCACGTCGTCAACACCGGGATCAGTCTGGGGCAATTCGACAAAGGAAGACGCAGTCCGCCGCAGCATTTATGTACACGTGAAGAGATCTCTGCGAGTCCCCATGCTGGAAAGTTTCGATGCTCCGGACCCTGACACAACCTGTGCGGCCCGCGTCGCCACGACCGTCCCGACTCAGGCACTGGGAATGCTGAACAGTCTGTTTATAACCGAGCAGGCCACAAAACTGGCGGCTCGTCTGGAAGCAGAAGCTCCCAACAGGACGGAAGACCAAATCAAGCTGGCAATTCGACTGACAACAAGTCGGTCGGCAAAACCTGACGAAGTCCACGCGGATCTGGACTTCATTCAAAAACTGCAGCGTGACGAGCAACTGAATCTGAAGCAGGCGATGCAGAATTTCTGTCTGTTGATTCTGAATACCAACGAATTCTTCTATCTGGACTAATAGTGCCACCCGAAGTGACTGGGGCTTCCAGCCGCAGTCGAGATTGGAAACCCCGACCGGATTTCGGAATCATCAAACATGCAACAAAAACCACGCAACAGTTTCTGCAATCGCACTCGACGTGAATTCCTCTGGCAGACAGGCGGCGGATTTACGGCCCTGCCGCTGCTGTCGATGCTGTCAGCGGATGGGTTCCTGAATCAATCCGCCGCACAGGACGCGCCTGCTTATGAAAATCCACTGGCGCCAAAGGCGCCGCACTTTGCTCCCAAAGCGAAGAGCGTGATTTTTCTGTTCATGTATGGCGGACCCAGTCATATCGACACGTTCGACTACAAACCAGCCATGGTTGGCATGGATGGCAAGACGATTGATGTGAAGACCTTTGGCCGGGGGGGGAAAAAAAGCGGAGGCCGCATTGTCGAACCGAAATGGAAATTCCAGCAACACGGCGAGTGCGGAAAATGGGTAAGCGCACTGTTTCCGAATGTGGCGACGTGTGTTGATGACATCGCGTTCATTCATTCGATGACAGCGGATTCACCCATTCATGGGTCCGCGATGCTGATGATGAATTCCGGCAAGGTTCTCAGCGGCAGCCCGTGCCTGGGATCGTGGGCGAACTATGGCTTAGGCAGCGAGAATCAAAACCTGCCGGGGTTCGTCGTGATGCTCGACCAGAAAGGCGGTCCGATCAGCGGTGCCAAAAACTGGTCCAGCGGTTATATGCCGGCTTCGTATCAGGGCGTCGTAGTGCGTTCGAAGGGCGCGCCGATTCTGGATCTTGACACGCCGAAAGGCATGACTCAGTCGACCCAGCGGCGCATCCTTGATCGTCTGCTGGCAAAGAACAAAGAACATCAGTTAAGCCGAATCGACAATTCGGATCTGGCCGCCAGAATCGCCAGCTACGAGCTCGCGTACAAGATGCAACAGCACGCACCAGAGGCGGTGGATCTTTCTCAGGAAACTGAGGCCACTCAAAAACAGTACGGTCTGGACAAAACGCCGACTCAGGACTTTGCTCGCAAGTGTATTCTGGCACGGCGGCTGGTGGAACGCGGCGTTCGCTTCATTCAAATCTATTCCGGTGGCGCCCACAATGATGACAACTGGGACGCGCACGGCGATCTGGAACGCAATCACAATTTTCATGCGGGCAACACTGATCAGCCAATCGCCGCTTTATTGAAAGATCTGAAGCAGAGAAACCTGCTGGATGAAACGCTGGTGGTGTGGGGTGGCGAATTTGGACGTCAACCGACCGCGGAATATGAAAAGGGTACTGGACGAGACCACAACTCATACGGCTTCACGATGTGGATGGCAGGCGGTGGCATCAAAGGTGGCATGAGCGTCGGGACGACGGATGAGCTGGGTGCGGCAGCCGTCGAAGACCCGTTTCACGTCAAACACCTGCACGCCACGATCCTGAACCAGATGGGCCTCGACCCAAACAGACTGGCCTACTTCTACGGCGGCCTGGACCAGAAACTCGTCGGCGTTGAACATGTCGAGCCAATTACAGCCATCATCTGATGGCGCTGCGGATTCACAGGTAAGGATCGCGCGTGAAATCGCAGAGTCGTGCCGTGAAAGGCCCGC
>CALFOL010000688.1 GCA_937919915.1 uncultured Planctomycetaceae bacterium | reverse complement strand
CCAAATACCAAATCATCCCGATTCCATGAATACCAATCTAAGATTGGCAGCTACATCCAGATTTGTTTTGAAGCGAAGGATTGTTAACCACGAAAACAACGAAAGACACGAAAAGGGACAAGCACACCAACACGACTGGTTTTTCCCCTGGCTCGCGATTCTTTCGTCCATTTCGTTTCTTTCGTGATTGGACTCCTGTGTGTTTCTGCCCCCAATCCGTGTTCGCCGCGAGAAGGAGCCTGCGCTTATTCTCGCTTCGGACGTGCTGGCGGCTTGCACCGAAGCAGCACAGCTTTTTAAGCTCCACCACAGGAACGAGTGCTGTTTTAGGTGACCGGTGGAAATCCTGTCCTGCCCTGGAGAATCAATATGCCGAACACGTGTCTGAACTTTCTGTGTTGCGCAGTGACACTCTGCTGCCTGTCGACTTCTGCCGTTGCCGGCGAAGTGATTGCTTATCACGGCTATCAAAAGGCGATCGAGCTGAAGAATGGTGACACCCGAGTGGTGCTGTGTCCCGAAGTTGGTGGTCGCATTTTGGAATATTCACGCCACGGTGTGAACGCGTTGTACCTGTCGCGCGCTGAACAGGATTGGAAGCCAGGCGACAGACCTCAGGGGTCGGCGGGAAGATTTGACATCGGCCCGGAATATATTATTCCTAATCGCGACACGCTGTGGAGTGGTGAGTGGACGGGCGAAATCACGGGCGCACGTTCTGCAAAACTGACCAGTCAAAAAGATGCGGCGACTGGCGTACAACTGGTGCGTGAGTTTACACTGGCTGCAGATTCGTCTCACCTGTCCTGCCAACAGACGATCGTCAATGTGTCGCAGGAGACGAAAGAATGGTGCCACTGGAGCCGCACGTTTGCGGTCGGCAAAGGCATCTGCGTCATACCGTTGACAGAACCGAAAACGTCGCCTCAAAGTCGATTTCCGCAGGGCTACGTGATGTATGAAGGCCGCGCACGAATCAATGTGCAGCCGGAAGATCCACAAATTCGCCGACGTGATAACGTGTTGGAGATCCACCCCACACCGGCTCATCCGAAACTGGGCTTTGACAGCTACGCCGGTGTCATTGCGTACGCGGCTCCTAACAATCTGTTGTTCGTGAAACGGTTTAAGACGTACCCGGATCGTGTGTACAATGAAGCCGCCGGGCTTACAATTTCTGTCTGGTATCCGGACAACGAGATGGTGGAACTGGAGCCGATTGGTCCACGTGAAGTGTTGCCGCCCGGCGCGTCTGCCAGCTTTACGGAGAACTGGTATCTGGCCGAAATGAAGTTTCCCGCGAAAGGTGAGTCACTGGATCTTCCGGCTCTGCAGAAGCAGCTGGATTCACTGAAGTAACCCGTTTGCCGGAACTGTCCCGAAATAGATTCCAGATTTCGTCGCAGGGCAAATTCGGGACGCCCAGGCCGGCAGGCTATGGCGTGGTCGGCTGAACAGCGTGGCGATCTTACTGCGCCGAGCGGATCGGTAAAGGGGCTCATGTCGATAGCTCGGCGCCTTCAGCGTGCCACGTGTCACAGCTTTCCACGCCATCGTCCGCCGGGACGCCCCGGCCTGCAGCCGTTATTCCGCGATCATTATTCGTCAATAAAGTGATGTGTATGATCAGTGGAACGTGACACATCTCGGCCAGCGTCCTCCCAGCCGTATCGATAGTTGCCGATGTGCCACAGCCGAACCGACGTATCGGCCATAACCTGATGGCCGGCCTGGCGAGCTCTTTCGCTGAACGCGAAGTCTTCTCCAAGATACCAGTGTCCGTCGCGATGCGGCAGGACCATCGGTTGAAACCATGGGACAACTTCTCGTCCAAATTCCTCATCGCACAAAGGAAGTTGCAGTTTGAATTGAACGTCCATGTAGACTTCACGTCGAATCAGGAGAAATCCCGTACCGGCATGCCGAATTTCGTGCAGACCGCCGTTTGTTCCAAACACCAGCTGGTTTGTGCCGGGCAGCACTGAACAGGCAAATTCTCACTGGCCCTTCTTCGGATAAATTCCACAAACCATCGGAACGTCATGGCGGCGGAGTTTCTCGATTGCATCCGGATCGAATCCGATATCGGAGTCGATCCACATCGTTTCCGTAAACCCATCCAGAAGTGCTCGGGAGGCGATTTCGTTTCGCCCCACATCAATTTGAGAGTACCCGGAGACTCGCCGAACGGTATAGCCACGCTGTTCCAGTACTTTCAAAGCCTGATCACAGTCGTTGTGGATATGCCCGCCGTTCGGAACCAGAATCACACATCGCCCCGGATCGTAATCGTCGCCGACTACGCGGATCGGCGTAGTTTCCGGTGCGTCCGGTTTTGAAAGATGAACGGTGATGTTTGTGTTGAGTTTCTGGTTCTCCGCCGGGATTCCGGCGAACGTCAGCAGTTCGGATTGACCGGCTTCTGTGTTCAGTGACTTCTCCATGTCAAAGATACGAATGTTGTCTGACTACGTTTCGGCAAGACTCTCGGCAACCGTGTAGTAATGATTCCAGTACTGGTGGATGGCGTCTTCACGACTGACAGCGTCAAACTTCGGAAAGATGGCGGACCACACCTGATCATAATGGAATTCGTCTTTGGGCTCGCGACTCCAATGGTCCGTGGGGGCCGAGTGGATTCTGTCGACCCATTGGCAAAAACTGCGGACGACCTCCTCGCAAGGGCGTTTCAGGCATACAAATCGAATCTGATCATTTTGCTGCAGCAGAGTTTCGACGTAGGGAAGGTAGAAAGACGCAACGTCGCCCGCCAGTGCTTTGTCGCATTCCTGCAATCGCTGCAATCGCATTTTGGCGAGGGTTGTTCGTGGAAAGGGTCGGGAGTTTTTTTCGGGCGTTCCGTCATCCACATGGGGGCGACTTTCCTCCGAAAAAGACTCCCGACCCTCTCCCTGAGCCCGCTGCCACAAGCTACTCCATCTCCAGTCTTCAGCTTTCTAAACAAGGTTGGCTCGCAGCGCGTTCCGTTCCACGTACCGGCAAACGGTGAGAAAGTGTTCATTCCCCTGAATCGGAAACGATTTGAATCGTCCCTGATACAGTGAACCTGTTCCGGCCGTCCCGTGGTGAGCGTGCCATCGTTGTGTATGAGTGACCGTCATCCACCGCGTGAACTCAGAGAGGTCTTCGTCGCGTCCGCGTTTCGGCCAGAGGACGAGGTGCCAGTGACTGGGCATCAGGCAGGAAGACAAGAGTTGAACGGGCACCCGTTCCAGAGCCTGGCCGAGAACTTTTTCAAACGCGGCATAGTCGCCGTCATCCTTGAATATCTTCTCACGAGCCACCGCTCTGTTCAAGACATGGTAGACATAGCCACCAGTACAAACACGTTTGCGTCGAGGCATAACCAACCTGCACACAGGGGGTCGGGAGTTTTTTTTCCGCCAGCAAATCCAGTCAGCAGCCAACCTCAAAAATCATACCCAACCCAAACACCCAGAAAAAGACTATCGCCCCCTTATTGCGTGACACAACTATGATGTTTCCGGACGAAAAGCGACAGCAATTTATCCAAGCCCAAGGTAACAGGTCGCGTTTGGTGAGACTGTGATTCGCGCTGGCAGGGCTGCGATGTGCAGCCGAAACGCACCATGTCGCGTTCTTCCGTGCGGTGGGGAGAATGAATCGTGAAATTGGCGCAGCTGTGAACACAGAACACAGTCTGCTGTTTCACGCAGGAACACGCTGTCTACACAGACGCCAATAGTTCTCGGGTGTCTTTGCGAGTTCGATAACGGTGCGAACTCGACTGCGAGCGATGTTCGTCAATATACTGCGGCCGCCCGGCAACCAGGCTAAACAGCCTGCCAAAATCCTTCACCAGACGACACCACACCTCAGACGTGATGCCCAGACGATCGAAAATTGGAGCAAGGTGTTGCGGTGTCGAACCCTGCTTGCACGCAACGGTCTGACCAGCCGTCCAGTCCAGCAGGCTCAAATAATCGGCCGTCGACATCGGCAGGAAACCCTTGTTGCTGCAACGTTGGTTGCGTTTGTTCGCAGACGGTCCTGTCTTGCCAGATCGTTCGTGCAAATCGACGGGAGCCAGGTGTTGTCCGCATCGGAGCTTCGAGACTGCGGAAGACTCCTGCGCCTGCAAATCCAAAGTTCGTTTTTGAGCTGACGTGAAGTCGCTGGTTTCAATCGTTTCTGCCATCGCCGCTCGAATGGGATTCAAATCAACATACGCCGCGCACGCCAGAATCGCAGTTTCATCAAGAAGTCTCACCGCTCGAAATCTCGCCTGCCAAAACTTTCCCAACTCATTATCTTCTTTATTGGCCCGCTGGGCAATGTTTTGGCTGAGTAGTCGCATCCACCACGAAATATCACTCAACCGACTGCGAATGACTGCCAGCTTTTCTTTGTTGTTGCGAATGTGATTCAGCTCAAATTCCGTCGGCTTCAGAGGCTGCCCGTTGTCGTCCTTTGACGCAGGGCACAGCATCAACAAACGTCGAGCCACCTCGGTATCGTCCCATTCCGCCACCACATCCGGACGTGACCGTAAGACCAGGTGAATGTGATTACTGAGAATCGCCTGACACAGCAGGTCAATTCCAAAGTGACGCGCCTGATGCACCAATTGGTCGTCGAGCCATTGTTTGCGATGGTCATAGTTCTTCCCCGTCACTGGATCATCACCCAGCAGGAAACAACGCCGAGTCACGCGATTCATCACATGAACAATCGCAACTTCGTCTGATGCAAAAATTTCCGCACGCGCTAATCGAGCCATCAAAATCACTCCCGAAAGCAAACAAATACAGCAACCAGACAACAAGCCGACGGAAACACAAGAGTTAGGCCTGTGTCCCCAGCTGCGTTCC
>CALFOL010000687.1 GCA_937919915.1 uncultured Planctomycetaceae bacterium | reverse complement strand
TTGTCTCCAGCCAACGCCCGGGAACTAGGGCAGAAGATCGTGCAGAGCCCCTTTGCGACTGAGTTGGCGGATCGCATCAGGAATGTTGTTCGCCGGCGGCGTCTGGCAACAGAATCCGGCGACCATAAGAGCATCGATGCAAATCTGATCGCAGAATACCTGGACGATCAGCTAACCCCAGAGTTGGTCGCGCTGATCGAAAAGGAAGTCCTCGGGTCCGATCACAATCTGGCGGAAGTCGCGGCTAATCATCAGATCCTGGGGCTGCTGAGCGATCCGGTTGAGCTTCACGAAACACTGCGAGGGCGACTCCACAAGCTGGATCCATTAGCCAAGGTGAAGGATGACACTGCCCTCGCCGCAGACCCCACGTCGACAGACTGGAAGCCGCTGGCACCTCAGGCGGCCACGGGACGCCGCTCGCCGATGTTGTTGCTGTTGCTGATGGTTGTCGGCTGGTTGGCTCTCCTGTTTAGTGATCCTCATTTGTTTCGTAGCGCAGGCGACTCCGCGAGTACGACGAATGAAGCTGCCGGCGAACCGGTTGAAGAAAACGTCAACGTGCCACCGGATGTCAAGGTGGCTGTGGATGCCCTACCAAAAGGAACTCCGGTCGAATCGACGACAAATCCACAACTTGCGTCGACCATCGAGCCGAAAGTGACTCCTGTAACCGAACCTGTCCCGGCTGTAGCAGAAATCGCACCAGCCGCGGTGGTCGCCGGCACAACACCGGCCGACACTCAGATGAAGCCAACTGTCGTAGCAACTGACGTTACTGCTGTGACACCCGAGCCGCCTGCAATTCAGCCGTTGGCGGTGAAGCCGGCGATCGCGAATCATGTATTTACGATTCGCGACGGCAACCGGATACATCTGTTGCGGGATCCGGAAACAACCGTTTGGGAATGGGCGAGTGCTCCAGATGGCGAATTGATCGGCGACTGGGGAACGCGTCTAACCGACAGCGTTTCTGCAATACCAGACCCGTTTCTCGCACAGTTATCGTCGGACAGCGAAGGTTGGACGGCCACGATCGCGGGCTCGTCTTTGTTCCGATCGGTTGCTAACGATGTCTCGGGTGTCGAACTGTTCGAAGGTCGTTTGGTGCTGCAACGTCACCGAGCTGGAGAGGTCGCACAGGTGACACTGCTGGCAAATGGGCGGCCAATCACGCTGGCACTGCCCGGCGTCAATGACCGGATTGGCGTCTCCGTAATCCCGTTGCCGACGGTCCCGCTACTAACAGTCCCGCCTGACAACGAAGTGGACACAGATGCCGACGTCTTCCCATTTGGCGCAGCCAGCATCGTCACCGTATTCGCAGTGGATCACCCCGTAGAGTTAACTGCTGAAGGACTCGAACAGCCCGTGACAATTGGACGTGGTAAAGCATGGCAGTGGAACACCGCAGAAGTGCCATCGGCCGAAACCAGTGCGACACCTCAGTTGATTCCGGAATGGGTTTATCAGACAACAACTCCGCCTGCTGAGTCCACCAAAGTACTCATTGCAGAAGCCGCGACAACTCTTAGATCAGAAGCTGCGGTTCGTGACGGAGCTGTGGCCTTGAGTCGCGATCGAAATCCTCAACTTGCCGTTTACGGAGTTCGGCTCTCGTCACTGATTCGAGACGTTGATCAACTGACGGATTACCTGCTGCAACCCAATGACGATGGGGTGCGACAGGAAGCGATTGTCGGTCTGAGAACCATGATTCGACAGTCGGATGCGGGGCGCCAACGCGTTCAGTCGGTTCTGGCATATCGACTGTCGAACACGGAACTTGAGAACGCGATGAAGATGCTTGAAGGGACCTCAAAGACAGCAGCTGAAGATCGATTCGTCAGCAACTGGCTGATCGAGATGCTGGCCAGCAATCGGTCGGCGTTACGAGCTATGGCGATCGAAAACCTGGAAGCGATAACAAACGAACGTAATGGCTTTACGGTTGACGGCGATGCGGGCCGTCGCAGCGCAGCGATAAAAAGGTGGGAACGTTTTCTGGAACGCAACGAAGGTCGGTTGATGAAACCCAATGAGTAGGTTCAGCAGGGCAAGCGATGCTCCGCGGGAGCCTGCCTGAACAACTCACTGGACTTCTGGTGTAAACCGTGTCGTTTCGATCGTTTGCCATGACTGACCGCTTCACGAGATCCATTGCGCCTGATTGTGGTGCGGTTTGGATTCAGGGCATAAATTTACCGTCTAAGACTTGCCTTTGATGGGACACTCGTCTTCCATACACCAATACAAGTTTCCTGTCTGAGTTTTCGCAATGCCCGTCACCCCACCAACACGCTATAAACGTCTAAGAATGGAAGTGGACCTCCGCCGTGTCGAGGTCATCTCCCCCGTTCTTCCTGACGGTTATCGATGGGTGCCCTGGCGATCCATTCTGTGCGAACGACATGCTCAGGTGAAGTGGCGTTCGTTTCGCGAAGATCTGGACGGACAGGTGTTTCCCTGCCTGAGTCAGATCCAAGGCTGTCGGAAGCTGATCACGGACATTCAAAGTCAGTCGAGCTTCAGCCTCAACGCGACGTGGATGGTTGCGTTTCAGCCAGAACCGGCGTGGCCCGCAGACGACTGCGGAACAATCCAGGGCATCAGTCGACACGGAACGACAGGCGCCATTCAAAATGTGGGCATCGTGCCTGAACATCGTGGCCTCGGACTTGGCCGAGCGATTGTGCAAAAGGCGTTGGAGGGCTTCTGGCACGATGGTCTGAATATCGCAAGTCTGGAAGTCACGGCCGACAATCAGGTGGCGGTGGAACTCTATCACTCACTGGGATTCCGCGTGACGCGCGTGCTGTATCGCGAAGCCGCCGGTGGAAAAATCGTGGCAGGCACAGAACGCGATCCGGGCCGGTTAGAAGTCAGACTGACTTCAAGCAGCTAACGTAGCGCCGCGCATTCGCCGATGTAACCGCCGATGTAACCGCCAACGGCGAGGAGATTCCGGGAGGTCGGTTCGCCAGCACCCGGACAGTGAACGGTCAACGGCCCTCGTCGGTGAGGCGGTCAAAAAAACCTTGAAAAAACTTCAGGACGAGGACGCCAAGCGTCTCGAACAGGCCCGTAACCTGCAACGAAAAGGCGACATCAAAGGCTTCGCCGAACTTTCGGCACAGGCTGATGAGTTGCTGCAGCAGCTTGAAAGCCTTGAAGCCCAACGCGGGGACGAAGCCATTTGACGAGCTGTGCAACGACAGGTTCGGCGGCGGCCCGGTCTCCGGTGAGAACGTAGCGGACGAGGCCACGAGTCCCATCAGGATTGTGATTCGCAGCGAGACTTGGGCGGAAAGTCGCGACCTTCGCAGCGCGTGAATCCATACGGCGATGCGCCGCATTCCACCTCTCGCTCTGACGCCCTGTGCGCATTTTGTGGACACCTACATCAGCACACCCAGGAATCCTTGTAGACCAAAAGATACTCAAAGAAGGAAACACTTCAATGTCAAAACAGTCAATCGCCAAAGTCGGTCTCATCATTGCTGCCGGGGCATCATTTCAATTCTCAATGCAGCAAAAAGGGTCTTAACCGAGAACACCGTTGTCGCACCCACGCCTCAGCCACCGTTGGACTAACCAACTTCGCTGCGTCGGCAACTTTCGTGATTCACCTGGCCGCCAGCAACCAGCAGTCTAAGAACTCAAATAAGCAAACATCAACAGCTCAATTCACTCCTCAATAAATCTACTCCACAATCAGAAGGAGAAACAATTATGAAGAAGCTCATCGCACTCACGGCTGTGGCAATGCTCGCATCCTCGGCCCATGCCGGACAGAAATGTAAAGGCACCCGTACCGTCGTTCTTTCCAGCACGCCCTGCCAGCAGTCACACGTGACATACATCACGACAGCTCAACCCGCTGCAGCTCACCCGGCCGCGAAAACTGACATCGTCGATACGGCCATAGCCGCTGCATCATTCAAGACACTCGGCGCAGCCGTTCAGGCGGCCGGTCTGGTTGACACATTGAAAGGTGCTGGTCCATTCACCGTGTTCGCACCAACAGATGAAGCGTTCGCGAAGTTGCCAGCAGGCACTGTAGAAAGCCTGCTGAAACCAGAAAACAGGGCGAAGTTACAAGCGATTCTGACGTACCACGTGGTCGCCGGAAAGGTGAAAGCCGCTGACGTGGTGAAGCTGACGGGTGCCAGGACCGTGCAGGGTCAGCAAGTCGACATCGCGGTGAAGGACGGTAAGGTCAGCGTGGACGGTGCGAACGTCATAAAGACGGACATCGAATCCAGCAACGGCGTGATTCATGTCATCGACAGCGTGATCCTGCCGGCTGACAAAGACATCGTCGACACGGCAGTCGGTGCCGGTTCGTTCAACACACTCGTAGCGGCAGTCAAAGCTGCCGGTCTTGTTGACACATTGAAGAGCAAAGGTCCGTTCACCGTGTTTGCTCCAACAGACGAAGCGTTCGCGAAGCTACCAGAAGGCACCATTGCCAACCTGCTAAAGCCAGAGAACAAAGACCAATTGGTCGCAATCCTGACTTACCATGTCGTCGCCGGAAAAGTGATGGCCAGCGATGTGGTGAAAGTCTCATCTGCTGAGACGGTCAACGGCAAAGCCGCCGTTGTCAAAGTTAGTGATGCCGGTGTGATGATCGACAATGCGAAAGTCGTCGCGACAGACATTGAGACCAGCAATGGTGTCATCCACGTTATCGACAGTGTGATCCTTCCTTAGTCGCCCTTGCTCCGTAGCGACTAACTCTGGGTGGTCGGAGTACTTCCGACCGCCCAGTGTTCCGCATCATATCAGCCTCCGAGCGCTAGCCCAATGGCACTCGGTTTAGGAAATATTTTTGTGGATGGTGGTTTTGG
>CALFOL010000686.1 GCA_937919915.1 uncultured Planctomycetaceae bacterium | reverse complement strand
AGCACACCCCATGAGACAGAAACCAGCCCAACATCAAAGTTGACGTCCAGATTCAGCCTCTTCCCGCGAACCCGTAGAATGGGATCCACATTCGTGATCCACAGTCCTACGCCACAGTCGATCAGTTCGACCGGCTGCTCCCCAAATTCTTCCGCATCGATCACCGTGGGTCCAGATTCAAACCAATCTGCCCAATACCTCTCCGATTCCGTTCCTTTCGTTTGTGTTTGCATAACACCTCATTGATTCCGTTCGTTAATAACCGCGAGTTTTTAACTCTCCCGCAGAGTGCTCACCTTTTTATGCCCGACGAGCGGGGGCAGACTATCGTTTTATTTTGAAACCTCGATTGTCATTGGTTTGTTACGCAACAGCGACACGCAGGTTCGTCCGGATAGATTTGGAATGAACTCGGTGCGGCTTGTATTTGAATACGGCGTCAGTGATTGACGACACGCAGGTCAGATGAATCGAATTCGGAAACAGTACCGCCGATGCAAGTAGGCCGCCATCGTGGTCTTTTACGGATTTTTCTCAACGGGGCGATTTGAGATGGGATGAGCGTCTCAGATGTCGTTCAATACAACACAGAATGTCTGTTGCCAACACGCCCCTGTAACGAGCCTGTGATATCGGAACGGTCATGGTTGATTTGTATCGAAGATTGACGCCGGTCTGTTGATCCATCCCCGTTGTCAGGCGGCTGAATTCTTGTAAGCCCTCCTGTTAGCTTCTCAAACATAAAACAGGCTACGGCGCCGTCGCGTTGTAAAACTCAAGACGCATGTTCGATCGTCGGAACATTGAAAAAGACGAAGCTCAGTTTGCCGAGCGATGGTAAACCGCCTTCCAGCGTTCTCCCTTTTGATGAGCTCCATCTGCGGATGGGGTTGATTGAAACAGTGCTGTCTGCAGGACTGCACAGAAAACAGGAGAACGCATGAAAGACGAAAAACCTAATGATCTGTATTCAGCAGATCTATCGCCAGAAGCCAGAGATCCGGAGTCGCGATATGAGGCATTCCTTGAAGTGCTGTTGGCACTTGAGGAACCTGAACTCACATACGAATCGGAAATCATGCCCTGGTGGATCTTCCCTCACCTGGAGTGAGAAGATCGCAAAGGTTTTCAGCTACCGGGTACGCCCGGTAGCCTTTTTTATGCCACAGATTCTTCAGTCTGGCAAGTGGCCTGTCACTGATTGAATTACTTCTTTTTCCGACCATCTCATTCGATCTTGAAGGACACGTCTCGATGGCAAAGCAACCCATTCACAGCATCCGGTTCGGCTACATCAAAGCGAACATCTGGTTCAACCAAACCAAATCCGGAGACCGCCACAACGTCACGGTGACTCGCCTGTATCGCGACGGCGATCTGTGGCGAGAATCCCAACACTTCGGCCGCGACGACCTGCTGCTGCTGGCAAAGGCAATTGACCAGGCCCACACGTGGATTTTTCAGCAAGGCGCTGTCAACGAGCCAGCTTGACGTGGATGACCCTCACCGCCTTGAAAATCATGACAAACTTGCCGGGCGTATGGGAGCACTGAATACTCCAGCCAACTTACTCAGACTAGGTCCAGTCTAACCGTCCTGAGGTAGAAACGGCATCTGGCAAGACGCCGAAGGTGCCCAATCGTGGATCGTCGGGCTGTTCAGTTTTCTGCCTGATGCATTCG
>CALFOL010000685.1 GCA_937919915.1 uncultured Planctomycetaceae bacterium | reverse complement strand
GGCAGTGGCAAAAAGCGAGAAACGGACCTTCAACGATTTAGCAGTCTCCATAGGTTGATTCTATCAAAATCTGGTTCAGCAACAAATCCGGTTGACTGCGTCATCAAGGTGGTTGAGAGCGCAGTAGAGTTCGGGTCTCTCGCTCTGGTGGCATCTGAATCATCTGGGACGGACTCAGTTCGGCGAGTCTTCCGGAACCAGGAGTGACGGATCCTTCTGGGCCGCTAGCTCTTCAATGATATGAGCGATTTCCTGCCGGTAACGGCGTGACTCTTCGCGACGCCCTGACGTGGCCGCTGCGCTGGCCAGGCAGCTGAGAAAATCCCGGCGATTCGAATGGACACGATACAAAGGCATCAACACATTGTAGGCCTCTTCCGCGTCTCCCCTAAACAGGAGCAGCTCGGCTTCAACAATGCGGCAATCGACATCCGTGGGAGAACGTGCAATCGCCAGTCTGATTTCTTTCATTGCGTCATCGTATTGACCGCGATCTCGTAGAATCATCGCGAGCCAACGACGAACCAAAATATCCTCGGGCTGCCGAGCCAGACACCACCCCGCCTCTGCTTCGGCCTCTTCCAGGAGTCCGGAAAACCGGAGTGCATAGGCCAGATTTGCATGGGCCGGATAGAGATCAGAATCCAGTTGAATTGCCTTCCTCAACGGCTGTAGCATGTCTCCGGGCCGTTTCAGGTGGTCCAGAACTTCAGCCAGCAGAAGCCACGTTTGTGCTCGGTCCGGCTGCAGCCGGGCCGCCTGCTCCACCCGCGGCAGCGATTCAGCGTATCGCTTTGAGCGATAGCACAACTCGGCGAGACTCAACGCAACTCCGGCATCGTCCGGGCAGATCTGGTCCAGTTTCCGCAGGGCGTTTTCGGCCAGGTCGTCTTGTTGACCGACGACCGCAATGTATGCGATATGCCGAATCGCTTCTGGATACTCTGGCGTTGATGGAGGAATCTTGAATAATTCTTTAAGTGCAGCTTCCGAGTTCATCGGCTTCAATAACTCGCCGAATTCGAGACGGACGCCATGGTCTTCAGGGAATTCGTCCAGGAAGCTGCGATACTGCTTGCTGGCTTTGTACCAAGCACCGCGTACAGCATCCTCTCGAGCCTGCTCAAGCTGGTTGGAGCGAGACGAACGAAACCCTATGAATGCCCCACCTACTGCAAAAAATGCAATCAGGGCCGCGCAAATCCAGAAGCTGCATTTTTTAAGGGAAGGCGTCATCACTAGCCTACTGTAAGATCTGAGGACTTGTACTATTGCACGTTCTGGCGACCCTCAATCAGAACATGCGGTCGTCCCGTTTGTAAAGATCGAAACGTTTGGCTCTCTCCACCAGGCCAACTTACGGTGACGTCAGCCGATGTCCCGGATGTTCCGAGACCAATTGTCAGGCAGCCTTCATCACACGATAGATATCCGGAAGAACCGGTGCGGAATCTTGTCAGATGCTGTTCGCCAATGTGAACTTCGACGACCGCGCCGATTGCATCACGGTTGGAGCGGACTCCAACCAATTGGATTCGCAGACTTTTCATCTGCGGATCGCCAGCTTCGTTATGCAACAGCACCAGACTTGAATTCAGATGTCCGATCGCCAGATCCTGCCACCCGTCGCGGTCATAGTCCGCTACTGCGCAACTTCGTCCCACGACGTGGCGTTGAAAATACTGACCGCCAGAATCTGACACTTCGGTGAATCGCCGCCCGCCCTGATTCTGGAATAACTGCGGACGTTGTGCAAACGTCTCATTCTGTCCAAGTATTTCAGATCGGTCATGCACATGTCCATTGGCAACGAATAGATCCAGCCAGCCGTCATTGTCGAAATCAAATAACGACGTACCAAATCCCAGTTTCAATCGGCTTGGACTTGCCAAACCGAACTCATCGGTAACATCCAGGAAAAAACCGGCGGCCTCATTCCGGTACAGCGTGTTCGTCTCGCCATAGTAGTTCGTCACGAACAGATCCGGGAGTCCGTCCCCATCGACGTCTCCCACGACCACCCCCATGCAGGCTTCGCGTTGTCCGGCTCGGTTGAACGCTGTCCCGGACGGAATCGCTTCGTTGCTCAACTGGCCGTCCGCCTGATTAAGCCAAAGATCGTTGGCGACAGAATCGTTAGCGACATAAACGTCAATGTCACCGTCGGCGTCGAAATCAGCCGCGACAACACCCAGTCCTTGTGCTGCCGGACTCCGGAGCATACCCGCTCGCTCGGTTTCATCGGAAAATCCCCCATCACCATGACTGCGAAACAAGACGTCACGCTCCGGCGAAAGCGACCGAGGATGGCAGGTGACGCCGTAACGTTTGCCATTGCGCTCGACTGTGCATAAATCGTAGTGATTCAGGTCCAGTTTTACATAGTTGGCCACAAACAGATCCAGGCTGCCATCGTCATCCAGATCAACCCATGTACAGGATGCCCCGAAGCCTGCGTCGGCGACACCCGAGGCTGGGGCAATTTCGGTGAAGGTTCCGTCGCCGTTATTGTTGAGCAGCCGATTCAAGCCGAAGTTCGTGACATAAATATCCTGGAAACCGTCGTTATCGAAGTCACCGACGGCAAGCCCCATTGAATAATCGTTGTCGTTGAGTCCGCAGACTTTGCTGACATCCTCAAACTGACCCTCCCCCAGATTGCGATAGAGGCAGTCTGTTACGGACTCAGAATTGGGAGAGCGTTCCGTCTCGAATGGAACTCCCTGGGCAGCATAAAGATCCGGCAAGTCATCCTGGTCGAAGTCCACCCAGCCGATGCCGGAGCCGAATGCCAAATGAGTATGTCGGTCAGGAGTGAACGGCGAATTGTGGACGAATCGAATCGCGGACTCTTCTGTTGCGTCTGCAAACGTGGAAGTGTCTTCAGTGCTGGGGGGGACTGCTAACGACAGGTGCAGCGAGGCCGAATGAGACAATCCAATAATGATTGCAACAATCTGGTACCAAATTGTCCTTAGTCGTCGTGGCCGTACACCAGTTTCCCACATCAGCATGGCGAGACTCATCAGCATGGAGGGCGTAATTTGTGCGGTTGCACTGAGAGCTGTAAAGAAATTGAACTTCCCAACAAGAGATCACACTTCAAAGAAGAGAGACCCGGTGTCCCAAGTCACCGGGTCTCAATATGCTCACGCCTGAACAACTGTTAAGTCACTTAGAACTCACCGAGGACCTCACCATTACTCATGGTGCCAACGCCCCTCCACGTTGTGAGGTCAATGTTGTCGGAAACAAAACGAACGCTCCCATCGCCAAGCAACACCTGAGCACCACCCGTATGTGCACTGGACAGGCCTCGAGCTCCTGGTTCATTCGTTGCCAGGTCGTCAACCCAGGATACCTGGTCGGCACAAGGACCGCTGCCGCCGCGACAGGCAGCGTCATTGGGGGGGAAGGTAGCGGGGGGGTTACTATTACCGCCCTGAGGGGGTGTCTGGCCTTTGTTGTTGCCTTTGTTGGGATTGGCGGCATTTGGCGAATAATAAGTGTCAGCATGGCAGAAGCCGGATTCGGCAGCCCACCACTTGCATCGCTGACCGGTAATGTTGCTGGGCCCGCCGCTGTAACGGTTGAACAGCACGCCGCGATGAACCTCTCCGACCATCGCAGTGTTACTCGTCCCATCCACGACGTCTCGCATCCTGGCGCCCCGAAAAGTCATGATTCCCTGCCTGTTTTGGGGATCAGCATCACCGTGGCTACGTGGCTCATTGCCTCCGATACCGGGGTAGTTTGTCGGCTTTTCTTGTCCAACAAAGAGCGTGGCATCGCTTGGACAAAGATAACCGGTAATAGTTGTTCTGAGCAACACAAGCCGTTGGGCTCGGCTTTGGGCGGCACCAAAAGTCGAGCCGCACGTGGAAATACCGGT
>CALFOL010000684.1 GCA_937919915.1 uncultured Planctomycetaceae bacterium | reverse complement strand
TTACACGGTCAGTATTCCTTACACTGAGCAAATGACTGGTCACCGTACCGTGTGCCGAACAATTCAGGAACAAAAACAAGTTCCCTACACCGTTTCTGTTCCTTACCAGGTACAGATGACTGGCACTCGCACTGTTTACAAGACTGTTATGGATACTCAGGAAGTTCCTTACACAGTATGCGTTCCTTACCAGGAGCAAGTGACTGGAACACGAACAGTTTGTCGTCAGGTCGCTACACAGGCATTTCGAACTGTCTGCAAAGACGTTGGCCACTGGGAAGAAGTCGCTGCTGCCTGCTCTTCAGGTTGTGACAATGCCGTTGCTTCTTCTGCCTGCGGCTCATGCGGCGGTTGTGGTATCGCTTCCGCTTGTGGTGCTGTTGCATCAACCTGCAGTGCCTCTCAGACGACTCGTCGCTGGGTTCCACGTCAGGTTCAGGAACAAATCCCGTACACATACACGGTTAACAAGTGTCGTCAGGAACAACGAACTCGAACCTACCAGGTTGCACGTCAGGTTCAGGAGCAGGTCCCGTACACATACACGGTTTGCGTCCAGAAACAGGAAACTCGAGAAATCCAGGTTCCTGTAACAACTATGGTTCCTCAGGCTCGTAGTCGTCAGGTTTACCGAGCGGCCAACACCGTCGGCGGATGCTCCAGCTGTGGTTCAGCTCCTGCTGCCGCCCCAGCATGCGGCTCTTGTAACTCTTGCGGCTGCTAGAGCAGTTTACTTATTGTTGTGAACGGTTCTGGCTCGCGCGAACCGGCTCACGCAGGACGAAGCGCGTCCTCCGCTGGCCACAAGTCGGCGTAGTAATACGCTGGAATATAGCAGCGGCAACAGATTCTACGGGCGTGACGGCAACACTGCCGTCACGCCTTATTTTCCTGCTGAAACAACACGTGCTGGGTTTGCCAAACCAGCGGACGTAGAATCCACAATGGCTGACGCAGCTCTTCCGTGGGAGTTGTCGCTTTGGCACCGTGTGGCTGCATTGCGGCTAACCGGAGTTCGCCCACGCTCGCAGCTCAGGTTCCAGCTTCGCAAGTCCTGCCTGCATAGAAATCACCGGCGTGAAACCAAAGTCACGCTGTGCGGCTGCGATGCTGTAACTATGCGAACCGGCCAGTTGCGAAGCGACAAACCGTGTCATCGGTGGTTCGCCCGACAGCCTCAGCCACTTCCAGGCCGTCTCCATCACCCCACCAAGTCGATAGGCGCTGCGGAACGAAATCGATTTCTGTACCGGTGGCAAACCGGCCCGCTTCAGCAGTTCATCGATCCACGCCCACAGATTCACGGACTCTGGCTCATTCACAAAGTACGCCCGCCCGGCAGCCGTGGCATCGTTTCTTAACGCTGCCTCAACCTGCACGTGGGCGGCCGCTGCATTCTCGACGTGCACCACCGAAACCACGTTGTCACCGGTTCCCACACGCCGCAAACGCCCTGTCTTTGCGCGGGAAATCAATCGTGGAATGAGATGATTGTCGCGACAACCCCAGATCAAATGCGGTCTGAGGGAAACGGTTCGCAGACCGTCATCCGCGTTGGCCTGCAGTACAGCCTGTTCTCCCAACGCTTTCGAATGCGGATAGTGGCACAACCATTGGTCTGGATAAGGCAACGAAGTGTCCGCGTCGATGTGATCCATGCCGTCGAACACGACGCTCGGTGAACTCGTGTAAATCAGCCGCTTTACCCCCTGTGCACGACAGGCTGCGATTACGTGCATGGTTCCCAGCGTGTTGATCCCATGGAATTTCTCCCACGTGCCCCAGATGCCGGGAACCGCTGCTACGTGAAACACCGCATCGATGTTCTCACACGCACGCTGAACCGCCGCGGTATCCTGGATGTCTCCCTGGATGACTTCCACCTGCAACTGTTGCAAAGCAGGGTACGTGCCTCGACAAAACACGCGCACTTCGTTGCCCGCATCCAGCAGCTGTTCGACGAGATGCCGACCGAGGAATCCACCGCCTCCAGTCACCAGGGTTCGCATCGGATGACTACTTCGCCAGAAGTTCAGCGACGAAGGGATTGATCTGGTGCTCGTAGCTAAACGACTCCTCGGCACCTGGCTTGATCAGCGAATCATCGAAGCGTTTAGCCAGTTTTCCATCGGTGCCGTAGACATAGACGGCCGGAATGGAATTCAACTTGCGTTCGTCAAAGAACTCATCAGATTCCGTCGTACACAGGAAGTTCAGGATGGTCGACTCCTTCGCATTCAGAAATTTCTCAACGCGCGGACGGTAGTACTCTGGTGGCTTGGATTTGATGCCGACGTAGTCCACGTTCAGGCTCACGCAAACTATCTGCTTTAGGTACTTCTTCTGCAGCTCCAGCAAATGCGGAAACTCTTCCATGCACGGCCCACACGATGTCGACCAGACGTCAATGACAACAACCTTGCCCGCATTTTTGGCGACGAGCTTTTCGACGTCCTGCCAGGTGCCGGCTGTCAGTTTAACCTCGGCGACGGACTTGTTGTCAGACACTTTTTCATCATCGGCAACACCTGCACAACACAGAGTGGTGAAGGAGACCACGCACATCAACAGGACACACCTACGGTTCATAGTGACGTTCCCAGAATAGTCGAAATTGAAAGCACAGTTACCATAATACGCGAAACATCGCCGCAGAAAAGGGTACAACCGAGTACGAAGGCCGAGGTTTCTGCGTTAACATCTGCTGGCGTCCTGATTTCAAAGCCGTCCGACAGGAATCCGGCGACTATGAAGTCGTCTTTTCACGTATTCAGACAGGTATTTCGTTGCAAAAACTACTAGCGATCGAATCTTCCTGCGACGAAACATCCGCCGCTGTTGTTGCAGAGGACCGTTCTGTCCTGTCGAACGTGGTCGCATCGCAGTTTGAGTTACATGAAGATTTTGGCGGCGTTGTTCCGGAAATTGCGTCGCGGGCGCACGTCCGCCGCATCATTCCTGTCATCGAACAAGCGCTGCAGCAGGCGAACTGTGAACTGAAAGATTTGTCCGCCATCGCCGTGACGTCCGAACCCGGACTGGTCGGTTCTTTACTGGTTGGCCTCACCGCGGCCAAGACTCTGGCGCTCAGTCTGAACATTCCCCTGGTGACGGTAAACCACATCGACGCCCATATCTACGCGTGTGGTATGGGCCAGCAGTCGACCGTCTTTCCCTGCGTCGGTTTCGTTGTCAGTGGTGGGCACACCAACCTGTACGACTGTCGCTCTCCCACTGACTGTCGCCTGGTAGCCGGTACAACAGATGACGCGGCCGGTGAAGCTTTCGACAAGGTCGCCCGTATCCTGCACCTGCCCTATCCCGGTGGACCGTCGATTCAGAAGGCAGCGGAATCCGGCAATCCCACGGCCTTTGATCTGCCGCGTCCGATGATGCGATCTGACAAACCAAACTTTAGTTTCAGCGGACTCAAGACGGCCGTGCTGTATGCCGCGCGAGGCGTCCCGGGGCCGAATCAACTGCAGTCAACACCGCCGGAAATCGTGCCGGACCTGGCGGCTTCGTTTCAGCAGGCCGTTATCGACGTGCTGTTGTTTAAATCACACGGCATGCTGAAAAAGCTCGGCTACCGAAGGCTGTGCGTCGGTGGTGGCGTTGCAGCGAATGGTCCTTTCCGCAAAGGGCTCGTCGACATGTGCAAACGGCACGGCTACGAATTACTGATCGCGGCCCCCGAGCTGTGTACGGACAATGCGGCAATGGCGGCGATCGCCTGGGAATATCTCGAACAGGGAATGACAGCCACACTCGACGCCGACGTCCTGCCTGGACTGGTGCGTCCCAACATCTCTCGCAAGCGAGGGAAAGGAAAATAATGGCACGCTTTTTAACATTCGGCGAAATCATGATGCGCATGGCTCCTCCGGGATTCCTGCGGATTGCTCAAACGCTGCCAGGCTCCATCGATGTCACGTTTGCTGGCGCGGAAGCCAATGTTGCGGCTTCTTTGGCGATGCTCGGAGCAGACGCGGGCTTCGTTTCCGCGCTGCCTGACAATCCGCTGACCGATGCGTGTCTGGCAACGTTGCGGAGTCTTAACGTGGACACGTCACGTGTGATCAGAAGTCCGCGTGGGCGGCTGGGGATCTATTTCGTCGAAGCGGGTGCCAATCAGCGGCCGAGTCGAGTGATTTATGATCGAGCGGGTTCGTCGGTCAGCCTGGCGGCA
Organism: uncultured Planctomycetaceae bacterium; assembly: GCA_937919915.1. Taxonomy (GTDB): domain Bacteria; phylum Planctomycetota; class Planctomycetia; order Planctomycetales; family Planctomycetaceae; genus Fuerstiella. Next base: position 3,848 of record CALFOL010000684.1, on the reverse strand, counting down.
GAATCTGATTACGACTGGGCAGAAATCCTGAGCGGCTCACACGCTTTACATGTATCCGGCATCACACCGGCTTTATCACAGGCTGCTGCCGACGCGACAATTGCTGCCGTGACGGCGGCGCAGGCAGCTGGTGTTCAGGTGTCGTGCGATCTGAACTATCGCGCAAAGTTGTGGGACTGGAAATCAGGCACCGCGCCGAAGCAACTGGCAGGCGAAGTGATGAGCCGGGTCCTGCCGCATGTCGACATTCTCATCGCCAATGAAGCGGACTGCGGTGACGTTCTGGGAATCCACGCCGGTGACAGCAATGTCGACGCGGGTGATGTTGAAGTCGAGGCTTATCCGGCAGTTGCTCGCCAGGTCGCCAGACAGTTTCCGAACCTGAAGTTAATCGCCACCACACTGCGCGCCAGCGTGTCTGCCAGTCATAACAACTGGGGAGCCATGCTGCTGGACGTGGCCAGTGACCAACCGCACTTCGCTCCGGAAGCGGAAGTCGGCTATCTGCCTTACGAGATTCGTAACATCGTTGATCGTGTGGGTGGCGGAGACGCTTTTGCTGCAGGATTACTGTTCGCACTGGATCACAAAGACTATCCCACCTCCGCGGATGCTCTCCGATTCGCCACGGCCGCGTCGTGCCTGGCACATTCCATACTGGGCGACTTCAACTTCAGCTCGCGGGCTGAAGTCGATGCGTTGATGAAAGGCTCGGCATCCGGACGCGTCGTTCGATAGTCGGACTCGCTCACAGAACTTCAATACACGAGCCGCAAAAACGAAACGAACAAATCTCAGGAGAAAACATGAGCGAGGCTGAACGGCTGCGGAGGCTTAGCAAATATGAAGCTCGGGACGAAGTGCTGTTTCGCACCGACGATACGCCGGAAATGGAATTCCTGTCGCCGTTCGGCCCGTTGATCGGACGTACGCAGGTGCCGTCGTATTTGCTCGAACACATCAACGAACACGTGGATGGACTGCTGCAGCCGGGCAAAGGTGGTGAAGTGCAGCTGTCCGAGGAATTCTCATTGACCGGCGGCGATGATTCACTCGTGCACTGGGTTGCTAAACAGATAGACCGTTACGTACGTGGTGTGGAACGCTCCGATCCGGATTCCATCCAACTGCAGCGACTGTGGGTGGTCAGTCAGTACGCAGAGACTTCCAGCCCCGTGCATTTTCACAGTGGTGATATTTCCGGTGTCATGTATCTGCGAGTTCCATCTGTCGACTCACAACAAGCAGAGCAGCGGAACTACATCTCTGGTCGCAAAGCGGGTTACATCAACTTCATGATTGGGGGGAAGCAGCGGTTTTCTCGATCATTGATCAGCTTTAAACCCGTCGTCGGCGAATTCCTGGTTTTCCCTGGCTGGTTGCTGCACGGAGCCGAACCATTTCTCGGTACCGGCGAACGACGCAGTCTTGCGTTTAACGCAGGTGTCGTTGGTGAATAGGTCAGCGGTCGTCGAGCGCCCTGGCGAGGCTTACTGATCGCCCTCTTTGGGGGCGGCTGCCTGGGGTTGGCCCAGCTCAACATCGATTGGACGTTGCTGTGGATTCTGGTGGTATGTTGCGAACTTATCATCAGCAATCAGAATCAACGGCTCACCAACCCTCACCACCTGCCCCGGGCGAATATAGATCTCCCGCACAGAGCCTGGGTGATTACTCGGGATCTCATGAATGTCGCCGCCCGGCAGCTCGACTTCGCAGACGACAGTGCCAGCTGCGTCAATGGAAGCACCACGGTTAAGCCTCACACTCTTAATCATGGCTTCATTGCTGACAGAGGTCAGTTCCGGCATTCGAACAGTCGGACCGATCTCCCGCAGGCAAACGACTTCCCCCGACTTCGAAACCAGGTACACCTGATCAGTGGACGAATTATGGGGATGGATCGGATAGCCCTGAATGTTGACTCGCCCCAATGCCCTGCTGGTCTGCAGGTCAAAGCCAACAAGTCGCTCAGTCATATCGATTCCGTAAACACCGAATCGACCAACAGCAGTTAATGACCTGACCCCGATTGCTTCCCACTTAATGGCCGGAATGCGAATATCGAGCCGTTTGAAAGTATCGCCGCGAGTGACTTCAATCGTACGCTCAACCCGCAACGGCAGTTGTTTAATCGCGCCCTGAGCAGCTTCGATACTGGTCACTTCGACACCATCAATTGAGGTAATCACATCACCGGGCTGCAATCCAGCCGCGGCTGCCGTAGACCCCTCATTAATATTTTCCACCACGAGGCCCGCCACGGCGGCATCGGCTTCTGTCGGAAACATGCCCGCTCCGATAAGCATCGGAGCCTGCCAGGCGGGCATTTCCAGCGGTCGGCCCCAGGACGGAGAATACTCGTCGCGTTCGATCTTAACCATCGTTCCGTCGACGGCCACAACATACACGTGATTCCCAATGATCACCGGAATCTGATTCATCTTGCGTCCCATGGGATACGTCCATTCCGTATTCCCCGTCATCATGTCGACGCTGAAAATTCGATTCTCACCAGTCAGCATGACCACGCTGGATCCGCCTTTATTGACGGCGACAGCAAGATCTGCTGTGGCTGAGCGATTCAGCAACAGCTGACACCGCGTTCTGCCGCGGGCAATGCCGCTCGTTTCGACAGAAAACAAACTCTTCGATTCCGTGGCAAACGAAATCGCACGTTCGCCGACAACAGGTGGGTGAGTTACCTCTTCCGCACAGATAAAACGCCACATATGCGGCGTGATCACGTCGTCCGGCAGCTTGCCGTACTTTGTTCGATATTCCAAAACGCTCAGAGAGTATGCATAGATCGACCCACCTGACAACGGGATGTAGAACGCGCCTTCGTTAAGTCCTGGCGCCGCAGATGGCTGTGTCGGCAGGCGAAACTCAAACAGCGGTATTCCATTAAACTTGTTGAAGGCGTAGGCCATCGGACCGGCGATCACCAGCAAGGTCTGACTGTTGCTCACAGCCATCATGCCTGGCTCATCCGTCCGGCCGACCTGAGCATTCCATAGCTTGCGACCGTTCTCCGCATGAAAACATGACATCATGCCACTCGTAGACTGCACATAGACATTGGCTTCGTCGTTCGTGACAAAACGCACGCCATCGCGGCCGACATCCATCATGGTCTGGTTCGTCCAGCGAACTTCCAGTCCAATCGCCTGCAGTTCAGCGCTGGAAATATCCGCCGCATCGACGAACGGCAGTCCGCCGACAAAGAGCGTCAGAAAGAAAACAACAGTTCGTGACATAGTCAAAGACCCACAGGAACAAGACACAAATCCACTGGATGACACGAGCAGCCGGACATACAGAACCGGGAGAACTCGTACCCTTGCATGATAACGGCACTGGGAAAGCGAACTCCAGAGCGGAAAGCTATGAATTGCTTCGCGACTCTGATTCCGTTCCGTAAAGACGGGTTGCGAAAAGGAATCGGTCGCCTTCCACCCCCGCGAACCGTTGCAACCGGAGCGACTGTCAGAGTCAGAATTGCACTCAGTGCCGAAATTCACAGCCCACGACCGCCGTTTTCAAATTCCCGCAGTCACGAAACAGAACCGGTCGGCGCATCGACGAGGCTGGAATAAGTCCATTTGACGCGTCTGCACGATCTCGGGCGTTCGCCAGGATTTGGCTGACTCAACGCTCCGTGGGCGCCAGCGACGTCGGCACTAATCGGTAGCCCGTGCGTTTCATCAGATCCACCATCGCTTCCGGGCCAGATCGTTAGCCAGTCCAGAACGTCTGACGGCACCTGACGAAAACCGGCAGCGTTCATCAACTGCAATGAGTTCAGGTTGGTGATGATTTTCGAAGACTGTGCCGCGTCCTGTTGT
>CALFOL010000683.1 GCA_937919915.1 uncultured Planctomycetaceae bacterium | reverse complement strand
CTGCAGGCGCGGTGGAGGATTGGCTATTGGGGTGGTAGGCTGCAATGATCGTCGGCAACACCGTATTCGGCGAACCTCAATCGATCAGATTCGGTCGTGATGTCGACTGTGTCATTCCTTCCGAACGCCCAGTTTCAGTAAAAAGAGAGACCCATGGGTACTCAATCAGGCCCCGATTTTTCCAAAACCGAACTCATCCCCGCGATCGCCCAGGACGCCGAAACCGGAGATGTGCTGATGATGGCCTGGATGAACCAGGAATCGTATAACGAAACGCTTAAGTCCGGCAGGGTGGTGTACTTTAGTCGCAGCCGTCAGAAGCTGTGGCGAAAAGGCGAAGAAAGCGGGAACGTCCAGGAGCTGCAGGCACTGTATTTTGATTGTGATGCCGACACGCTGCTGGTAAAGGTCAAACAGATCGGCGGCGCAGCCTGCCATGAAGGATATCGCAGCTGTTTCTTCCGGCGCGTTGATCCAGCCACGGGAGAGTTCGTTGTCGAAGGCGATCGCATATTTGATCCTTCTGAGGTCTATAAAAAGTAACTTTCCAGGACGCCGTTTCCTGATGTCGATTAGCGGCGTCAATCAACAACGCATAGACTGTGTTGTCACCACACTTTCCTTTCCGCAATTTCACGATCAACACACTCTATGTCCGGACGTATACTGAAACTTGGCATTCCCGCAGGCAGTCTGCAGGATTCCACCGCAGAACTCTTCCAGCGTGCCGGCTACAACATCAAGTTTGCGTCGCGGTCGTACTTTCCGACGGTGGACGATCCGGAAATCGAGTGCATGCTGATTCGCGCTCAGGAAATGGCGCGCTACGTCGAAAACGGAATTCTGGACGCCGGCATCACCGGTCACGACTGGGTGGTGGAAAACAATTCCAATGTGCAGGAGGTTTGCGAGTTGGTGTTTTCGAAGGTCAGCCGACGTCCTGTTCGCTGGGTGTTGTGCGTGCCGAATGATTCGCCAATCAACAGCGTGCAGGATCTGCAGGGAAAACGGATCGCCACCGAAGCCGTCGGCATGACGACTCGGTATCTGGAAAAACACGGCGTCAGTGCCACCGTGGAATTTTCCTGGGGAGCCACCGAAGTCAAACCGCCGAAACTCGCGGATGCCATCGTGGAAGTCACAGAAACCGGCAGTTCGTTGCGAGCGAACAATCTCCGGATCCTGGATGAAGTCATGCAAAGCACGACTCGTTTCATCGCTAACCCAGCCAGTTACAATGACCAATGGGTGAAAATGAAAATCGACAATATCGCGCTGATGCTGCAATCCTGCCTGGCGGCGGAAGGTAAGGTCGGTTTGATGATGAATGTCCATCGCGAACAATTGGATGCAGTTGTCGCGATTCTGCCAGCGCTGCAAACGCCGACTGTTTCCCATCTGTCTGATCCGGATTGGGTCGCGGTTAGTACGATCGTTGATGAAAGCGTCGTAAGAAATGCAGTGCCGCAATTGAAGCTGGCGGGCGCTATTGGAATTGTGGAATATCCAATCAGCAAGATTATTGAGTAGCACGATGCGGACGGAATTGGAGAACCTGATTCGTGCTCAGCATAAGCTGATTAGTCTGCACAGCACGGATGAACGTGTTGAGTTTCAGGCGATTCTGGATGTAGCGCGGGACCTTGAACGCAACGTTCAGGATTGGACAGTCACGACTGGTGTGCGAGTTTTTTCCCCGGATGCCGCTGAGCCCGCATCGGTTGCCGGAACAGACAAACCGGAACTCGCTCTGCAGTACCTGATGCGGCAGAAGCGACCTTTGATCGCCACGTTTCGCGGGCTGGCCCCGCATACCAAACAGCCGGTCCTGCGTCGCTTGCTGCAGGATTACGTCGCACAGGCCGATGGCCGACGAGAGTGTGCGATCCTGCTGGACGACGAAGAACTCCACCCACGTGTTCAGCGACAGGCGGTCACCTGGCGGCCTGGTCTGCCCAATGGTGAACAACTGGGGCAGATCGTACGCGACACTTATCGGCGGTTGAAGTTCTCTTTCACCGACACTGTCGAGGTGGACCTGCGTAAGTCGGAATTCCATCAACTGGTCTTGAACCTGCGCGGGTTGACTCAATCAGAAGCAGAGCGAGTGGTGGAATCCGTCATCATGGATGACGCTCAGTTAAACGCGTCGGATCTACAGCGTGTGATTGACGCGAAACGTCGTCTGCTGGAATCTTCGGGTTCTCTGGAATCAATGACGATCGACTTTGATATCGATGAAGTTGGCGGACTGCGAGGTCTTAAGAAATGGCTCCGCCAACGTCGCGGTGGCTTTACGGAAAAGGCAAAGGAGTACGGTATCAACCCGCCTCGCGGAGTTCTGATGCTGGGCGTGCCTGGCTGTGGTAAAAGCCTGTGCGCGAAAGCTGTCGCCGCCGACTGGGGAATTCCACTCCTGCGTCTGGACCCAGGAGTGCTGTACCAGAAGTTTGTTGGTGAAAGTGAGAATCAGCTGCGTCAGGCGATTCGCCAGGCCGAAGCGATGGCTCCGGTGGTGCTGTGGATTGACGAAATCGAAAAGGCGTTCGCTTCTGCTTCGAGCTCTTCAGCTGATGGCGGATTGTCGCAGCGAATGTTCGGAACGCTGCTGTCGTGGATGCAGGACCATCGCGAACCGATCTTTATTGTGGCGACGGCGAATGACATCTCTTCACTGCCGCCGGAATTGATGCGCAAAGGACGCTTCGATGAGGTGTTCTTTATCGATCTGCCAGGCGTTGCGGCGCGGCGTCAGATTTTTTCGATCCACCTCACGCGCAAACGCCGTGATCCAAACAATTTTAATCTGGATGAACTTGCGGACGCGTCGAAAGATCTGACCGGTTCAGAAATCGAACAGGCTGTGACGTCTGCCATGTTTCTGGCCTTTGCTGATGATCGCGAAGTCGAAACGAAAGATATCCTGACAGCGATTATCGAAACTCGCCCCTTGGCAACGTTGATGGAAGAACGCATCGAGCAGCTTCGAAGCTGGTGTGCCAATCGCTGTGTGCCAGCGGATTGACGATGCCGGCAAGACCCGCCAGCGAGAGAATCAACGGCATTGTTGAGTCCATTCGCTGGCGCTGCGTGCTGGTATTCCTGTGGTTGTAGCTGCCGTCGCCAGTTCAGAAACCTACGGGGTTTCATTACTCAAAATTCTGCACGGCGTTGCCGCATGGCGATTCAAGCCCTGACCACTTCTATTTCATCGATCACACTGCCTATATGCTTGACGCTGCGAACCAATTCGAGCGCGATGTCGCGGTCATCTTCGCTGGGAACGCTGCCAGTCAGTGTTACTGTGCCTTCGGTAATCTTTGCCTTAACGCGGCGAAGACCCTTGTGCCGGGTATGTTCGATGCGATGCCGGACCGCAGTAATGGTCTCTCGATCTCGCCGCTCGGCGTCAAAGTGATCTGTATCGGCATGTTCGTTCTGACGTTTCATCTTTCGGTCTCAGGGGGTCGGGTTGAAAAGGGATGGAAGCCGTAATTAGCAGACGAAGTTACGACAGGTAATTGCGAATTTTAGCCACAAGAGCAAGGGTACCAACAATCGCAGGTTCTGATGCTGCTGCACCCGGAATGGCCGACTCAGCAACACTGGCCGCCTCGACTGCTCCCCATTGGCCCGCTGTTTCGTTGTCGTCGAAGGTGGCACACAGGTTCTTCAGGCGGTGGGCGGCGAGTTGCAGATCCGGCCCGCTGTTGCTGGCCACAGCCGTCGTGACTTTTGTGATCAGCTTCGGACCGTCTTTCAGAAAGAACTGCATTTGTTCACGAAGCAGCTCCTCGTCATTGTCCAGACGTTCAAGGGCGTCGGCAAAGCGACTTGACAGCAGTGCCGCTGATGTGTCGGCAGGCGTCGACAATTCCGCAGCGACCGCTTGTTGAAGGAGTTCTCCGTCTTCCGTCGGTTCCTGTAAGGCCACATAGCCGGTGGAAGTCGCAGAGGTCACTGAGACATTGACTTCGTTGTCGCGAAGGCTATCGATCAGAGTCACCAACTCCAGCGTTTTGACAGGTTTCGACAGATAGGCATCCATGCCTGCGGCAAGACATTGTTCTCGCTGGCCCTGCATCGCGTGAGCCGTTACGGCGATGATTGGAACGTGGGTCTGAGTTTCTCGTTCGCGTTCCCGAATGGCCGCGGTTGCCTGATAGCCATCCATTTCCGGCATCTGGACATCCATCAGAATGATGTCGTATTCCTGGTTTGCGACCTGCTCCAGAACCTCCGTTCCGTTCTTCGCGAAGTGAATTGAGTGCCCTCGCTTCTGGAGAATCTTTCCGATCAACTTCCGATTCGCGGGATGATCGTCGGCAACAAGAATCATCAGCGGGGATGACGGGACGCCAAACCGATTCGTTACGGTCGTCGTCGCAGACGATTCAAGCTGGCGGTCTAACTGCTGCGCTTCTTCCGGAGTCGGAAGGCGACAGCGAAGAGTAAAATGAAAACGGCTGCCCTTGCCAACTTCACTTTGCACCCAGACGCGTCCATTCATGAGCTGCAGCAGTTGTGATGTGATCGTGAGCCCCAGCCCGGTACCACCAAAGTCGCGTGTGATCGACGAATCTGCCTGGCTGGACGCTTCAAAAATGCGATCCAGCTTTGAGGCAGGTATGCCGATGCCCGTGTCGGCGACGATGAATTCCAGTCCGACTTCGTCGTCCGCTTCCCACTGTTTCTGAACAGTGACCTCCACATACCCCTCGGGCGTAAACTTGATGGCATTGCCCACCAGATTGACAAGAATCTGGCGTAACCGAGAAGCGTCACTGACAACAGTTGCTGGAACGTCCTGCCCGATACTGACGTTGAGCTTTAATCCTTGTTGTTCCGCCACGAATGCCATGGGCTTGAGCGTATTGGTGACGGAAATTCTTAGATCAAACGCAGAATTGTCGATGTCGAGCCGACCGGCTTCGATCTTCGAGAGGTCCAGAACATCGTTCAGCAATTCCAGCAGCGATTCTGCGGACTGCTTCACTGTCGTCAGGTATTCCTGCTGATCGGCGTCGAGTTCCGTGCAGAGCGTCAGATCGGTCATTCCGATGATCGCGCTCATCGGAGTTCGAATTTCGTGACTGATGTTTGCGAGGAACTCGCCTTTTAACTGACTGGCATTTTCCGCGGCCGTGCGGCCATTTTCGAGAGCACGTTCGGCCTCTTTGCGTTTGGTGATGTCCGCGCCAATGCCGATCCACCGCGTTACGTTACCGTCATCATCGTATATGGGAGTCAGGCTCAGCGCAATCCAGCTTGTTTTTCCCTCGCGATGATACTGCTGAAACTCTTCACTGACTCCGTGCCCCAGCTGAAAGGCGTCTTCAAATTCTCGAAGGGACTCACGAGCAGTATTCGGGCCGCCCAGCAACTTGTCTGGCCGAGCGCCCGATGCGTCCTGAATGCCGTAACCAGTGATACGAATGAACGCATCATTGACCCACGTCATCAACCCTTCCGCGTTCATGATCACGACGGCGTTGTCTGTTTTGCTGGCGACCAGCGACAACAACGTGAGAGCTTCGTTCATGGAACGCGATTGTTCCAGTTCAGAGGCCAGTTCCTGTCGCTGTCGCTGGATGCCGGCAAGTTGTTTGGCGAGTTCCTGACTGCGGCGCTGAGTGCTGCCGAGCGCGCTCTGCACGCGGCGAGTTCTCAGAATTCCCGCCCAGTCCGCCAGATCCGATTCGTCCACATCTGCGGACTGTTCTGAAATCACCATGCCGATGCGAACCTGCTTGGAAACGTCATCCAGGGTCTCAACAACCATTTGGTCAACAGCACTTGAAGCGCGCAGAATTCCGCAGGCAGGACCTGCCAGCTGTGCAAGTATGGACTGAATCTCCTGAGCTCCCTTGACGTTGTCCACCACCACAACTTCCACGACTGGTGGGGTGGAGGCCCCAAAACTTCTGTAACTGATGTGCCCGCTGCCACAGTGCTGGATCGTGTTCTGTGTAATTTCCTGCACAGCTCGACCGAATGCGTTCTTCCGATTCACAGGCAGGTCGACCAGCGTCCCCAGCAGTCGGGCACGCTGTCCAGCTGTTTTTGCGTCTCGTTCATTCTTGATTGGAAAGTCGGCAATTAGAGTCTGCATCGTCCGCGGAGTCTCGGGAGGCGTCGGATTTGAAGACGCAGAATTCCACAGCGTCACAATTCCCTTCATTCTGGTGTCCTGATGAGGATAGTGCCAGCGGCCATGGAACAGGGCGATTGCACATCGCGTTCCGCGTGCAACAAAACTTTTTCGACGCATTTGAAGACGTTGTTTCAATGCCGAGCGGAAAAACGTGGCGATGAGTAACCGCCATGGACAAGGTCTATGGCCAACAGTTAACCACAGGCGGGTAGCCGTGAACTTGTGCTCTTACTATTGGCACAAGAAGTCCGTGCAGAAAATCCTAATAAGAACTCCTAAGTCGTGAACGCGTCAGGCTCGCGGAAACACGTTCTTCGCGGCAACGATTCTCAACGCCTGCCTGGTAGTGTGTGAAGACTTCGCGCGCTGAATGGACGAATCAGCCGATCGAGTCTCGTTTGAGGCCGTATGATGTGGCAGACTGACGTTTTGCGGGAAGACAGCAGGGGCAATCCGAACACACAGTCGAATGTTGGGGCAACTCGGACAGCGGTTTCCGATCGCTAAAGCGATACACCCAAAATTCATTGAGAAAACATTGAGTGCCGCCTCCGCGGTGCCCAACAAACGCTGTGTGGAGATCGTCCATGTCGCGAATTGGCAACACCTCAGAAATCGGCATCGACTTTGAGCTCCGTGTCTCTGGCATAACGAATGCCGTAACCGGGTTGGCGGCCCAACGGAATTGACGTTGGCACACCCGGAATAGCAAACGAAGGAATCGACGTTGAAACCGAAAGGCGAGCCAACTCCGGTTCACCGTGCTGTTCAAGTAAGCCGCTATCGCGGCGGGAAGATATGGTTTTATTCTAGCGGTGTTTTGTTTGCG
>CALFOL010000682.1 GCA_937919915.1 uncultured Planctomycetaceae bacterium | reverse complement strand
TGTCGCAAACAACGATGACCTTCTCACAATCTGCGTAACGTCCCTCGAGCAACGCCCCCATCTCTGAAGCCCAATCCACTTTGGTCTTTTGCGTACGGACAGAAACCTGACGCCAGCTTGCCAAAGGTTCGGCAAACATGAAGACGTTCGCGACACCCGCTCGCTTGTATTCGTAGTCCACGCGTTTGGGGTGCTCGGCGGTGGCGGCGATCGGTTCTCGAATTTCCTGGACAAGCTGAACGGGTTGCTCATCCATGCACAACACGGGCACTTTGGCGTTATAGGGCTGTGAATACACGTCCAAAACGTCTTCCATGTGAGCAGCAAACTCTGCGTTCGCTTCGGGCGGAATCACCCAATACTCAAGATTCCGCTTGGTGTTCATTTTGTTTTTTTTAGCGTCCGCCGAACGGTTTGGTAGCTGACTGTCGGTGCGATTTCCAGTTCCACCACCTTGCGTGCCAATAGTCGCAAGGTCCACTTGCCAAAACCCGTGGGAGCGTCGCCCAGACGCAATGCGATAATTTTTAACTGGCCCAGACCAATAGTTCGCTATTAACAGGAGAACTTGAGCCGCAAGTCGACATCGAAACTGACGTGGACCGCCTGCTGAGTTCACAGATCTGATGTGACGCTGGATCCCATTCCGAATGACTGAAGCCTCAGCCTTATTGGCTCGGGCTTTTTTCATGACTCGTTGACTGCCTCTTTGAACGCGAGTTGAGAACTGGACTGTCATCCCACCTCGGCAGAAAAACTCAACTGTTTTTCGACGGCCGCTGCACCATGGGGATGATCGTACGACGCAACGACCGATGATCCGTAAACACAGGGTTTTGAAACGGATCCGAAGTGTGCAATGTGGCCGTATCACACCCCACAAAAACAGTTCGTTCCCGGTTGCTCATCAGAGCATCGGCCACACTGAGGATGTGATCCAGTCGATATCTGCTGCGAGTTGTAACAAACAGCACAACGTAACGGCGGTCGTCAGTTACCGTGAATTGAGACTGATGTGCATCATAGCCGCGGATTTTTCGTTCGATGGATTCCACATCCTGCCGCGTGCGAATTCGCTCTGTGCCATTATCAAGTTCCACGACAAAGTTGAATGCATCACCGCCTGGCGTTACCAAGTGAAACGAACAATCCGGGTACATCGTGAAGCTGTCGACAGTCAATCGAACACTGTTTTCTCGGGCGAAATGACGGATGGAAATACCGCGTTGGGCTCCAGAGACAGCAAGATGCACGATGAGCTCCGCCAGGGCATACGTATGATGGTGATGACCGTGGTTGATCTCTTCGAAGTATCGCCGACGCGGCAAGGCGGCATCAACGCCGTGCAATAGACGATATCCTTCTCGTGTGAGCTTGGCGTATCGCGGCGACCTTCCGTCCGTCACCATAGCGTACGGCCATGAGTTCAACAGGCTGGCATCGGTGAGTCGTCGCAGGCGACGACGTAGATTATGTTCATCCTGAAACGGACCCCAAAAAGCCTGACTCAAACGGCAAAGCTGCGTTGGCGTTAGCGGTGTTCGACCCAAAGCGGTCAGCATCTCGAAATCACGGGGGCCGATCTTCGTGGTGAATCTTTTTGGCATCGACGGAGCAGAAGTGTAGCATGTGGACATCATACTTTAGCTTGCATGACGCCCCGAAATTCTTCCTGCATTAACGACGTCGATGATCTGATCGCTCAAACAAGCATCGAACAGGTCTTGACGCCCTACGGAAAACCATTGCCTTCAACATCCGGTGGCGAACATCGGATGCAGTGCGTGTTCAACGACGATTGTTCAGACAGTCAATATGGCAATCTCACGGTGCGTTTGGATGAAGCGGTCAACCGAATATTTTGCCACTCCTGTGGCGTACGTGGAAATCTCCGGACCCTGTTGCACGGCCTGGAAACTCACCAACCACCAGCGCGCGGGCGTCTTCGTGGCGAAGAATTCAAGTCCGCCGTTGCCAGACTGCCTGAGATATCAGGACATACAGTTGATAACACGTCAATCCCTCACCCAGCCGTTTCAAGATCCGTCTCCACACCTCGATTCGAAACCTATGAACACACCATCAGTGCGGCACGAAAAGGAAGCGGCTCGGGAACTCGCCGATCTTTACAACGAGTTGCCGTCTCCGACGCCGAAAAGTGACGTGCGGCGACGGCCAGCGAGGCACGAACGAATGGCTGCGACCGCGGAGCTGTGATTGTGGCGTGAGTTTGCGGTGACATAAGCACCCGCCCACAAATAATCGCACATATCAATTTCAGCTCAGTGAGTAAGGCAACGGCAATTCGCAGGTTGTTATGTGCGAAAACATATAAGCGATTGCTTACTTGTCACCGATTTGCTTCCGGCCCGTTACGCAAGTTTTCAAGTCGGGGATGCTGGCAACATCAACAATGTTTGCCGGCATGTGTCACGAAAACGGGCGGGTCGCGCAACTTACGAAATGATGCGACGATCGGTAACGAAAGTCGTCCAGACTTTCGTTACCGATGGCTCCAAAGTGGCTGAAACTCTTGACGAGTTTCGCTACAACTTTCGTAAAACGGTCGATTAGTCGTCACTGCCCCCAAGTAGCCCGGAGCGGATCAAGTAATACAACAGCGTCATCAACGTCGTGATCACAGCTGCAACATAAGTCAGTGCGGCTGCGTTCAGCGTACGGTCGATTCCGTAGCGTTCGTCTTCATCCACGATGCCTGCTTCAACAACCAGGCGTTTGGCGCGCGCGGTTGCATCAAATTCAACCGGCAATGTCACCAGCTGAAACACCAACACTGCAGAAAAAATCACCGCACCGATGCCAACAACGAAGGGATGCACGAACAAGCCAACGGCCATCACAATGTAGCCAACGCTGGATCCGATGCCGGCCGCAGGAACAATCGCTGACCTCAGGCCCAGCGGACCGTAATTGGTAGCGTGCTGAATTGCGTGTCCGGCTTCATGACAGGCCACGCCAACGGCAGCCAGTGAATTGCTGCCATAAACGGCTTCCGACAAAGCCAGCTGTTTGGTTTGCGGATTATAGTGATCGCTGAGGTAACCACTTGTCGGCACAATTTGAACATCACGAATACCCGCGTTCTGCAGCAGGCGGGCAGCGGCCTGAGCACCAGTGAAGCCTCGTCGGCTCGGAACGCGGGAATATCGAGAAAACGCGGCCTTCACCAATAAACTTGCGCCGCCGGAAATGATCATCCCCGGAATCATCACATACAGAATGTATCTCATGTCGAACATAATTCGTCCTCCTTAAATTGGCCGTCACGTGGCATGAAGCAAAGGCCGTGCCAGTGTGATTCGTCGGGACGCCATTAATCCTGGAAGAAGCTTCATTGCGGAGAAAACCCGATCAATAATGCGTATTGCCAACGCAGATCAAACGTTCACAGATCAGCCGCTCTTTGACAAACCTGCCAAATTGACTCATTCGAATCCTTTGCTAAATCCGGGAACAGGCACAACGAACCGGTCACAACTTTGCCGACGGCGACATCGCCCGCTGATTGAGATGGCGCGCAGCAGTTTCCAATCCGACCGTTTGCCCTACTGCGCGTCGGCGGCCTGTCATAATCCTCACCGCAATCCGATGAAGTACCCGAAACAGCAGGATTTCCTCGGCTTTGTCAGCGATTCTGACTAGCATGTTCGGCATACAATCGTGCTCCTTCGCAATGGATCGGCAAGTTGCTGCAAAAACTTGGCAGTGTGCTGAGCTTCCTCTCAGCCTCCATCATGTTAATCACGGTGCTTAGTCTTCCCTGGATGCTGGGTGGCGTGATTCCGCTTGCGCGTCTTGTGCTGCTGATCGGAGCGATCACCGCTGTCGTACTGTCGGTCCTGGCAAACGTTCTGCGACGTAAATTTTCGGAGTCCGTGCCTGCGGTTTTCATTCCGGTCATCGCCCTGGCGCTGCTCGGCACATTTCAACTGCGTCCGGCAGCGGAAAGCCCGGCCGCTCATATGGATCATGCCGTCCACAAAGTAACGCTCCCGACAAACATCCCGGATCTGGCTCACACGCTGATTCCCGCTGACACGCGTTCCACCGTAGCCACATTGCTGGCGCTGGCGCTACTGTCCTGTGTTGCCTTCGAGCAGTTGCGCAGTGGCGGATCGGTGATGGCGGCCAGCCTGCTGATTCTGGCGAATGGTATAGCGATCGCGTCGGTCGGCATGACTCATATGCTGCAGGAAAAACAGTTCGCCCTGAACCAAATCTGGTCGCTGGGAAGTGACAAAGCTCTGGTCACCGTGTTTGCCACATTCGTCAATCCGAACAACGCGGCCGGCTGGTTGTGCCTGTGCGTCGCGGTCGCTGCCGGCTGGATTACCTGGCACGTCAATCCGAGCAGTACGTCCCCTTCACTGCGCCGAGGACGTCTGCGGATTTCTTTGTTTGGCAGACTGTGGCAACGTGCTGTCGAATTCCTTGCCGACCTGACAGTGTGGCAAATTATCACACTGACCGGAGCCGCTTTGCTGGCAGCGGGCGTGGCCGCAACACAGTCACGAGGCGGCATCGTGGCACTGATGGCAGCCGTTGTCCTGACGGCATTTTGTCGATCCTCTCTGCGAAGCCTGCCGTTGGTGATCGTGCTGCTGGTCGCCGCAGGCCTGACAACGTTCGGTGTGCTGCAGTGGCTGGATCTGGACGCGGGCGTTGTCAGCGAAATGGAAACACTCAAAGACCTTGACCAGGCAGCGGGGGCTCGCCCGGCGCACTGGATGGATTCACTGCACGCTGTAAGAGACTTTCCGATATTCGGCACGGGGTTGGGGAGCTATCGATTTGCGACGCCAGCGTACAGCAGGCATCACACGGGCGTCTGGTTTCGTAACGCAGACAACCAGTATGTCGACATGATCGTAGAGGGCGGAGTGATCGGACTGTTGCTGTTCATTGCGATCGGAGTCATCGGGCTGACAACCGGATTCGCCGCGTGGCGACAGAGCAAAACGAAAACAACGTCTCGCCTCACAGAAGCCCCGCGTCTGTCACGGCGTGCGTTGGCCGGAATGGGCACCGCCATCATCCTGGGTACGCTTTCACAAGCCGTGTCCGCCTTTCTGGACTATGGCGTGGGGCTGCCCGCAGCCAGTTCTCTACTGCTGCTGTTGATTGCCGGGACGTCGGGGTTTCTGGTGGAAGGCAATGTGGCTGCGAAGCTGAAAGAGGCTGGTTCCGTGCGCGTCGGACGGCTGGTAGTCACTCCGCTGCAGCTACTTTTGGCCGTGGCTGCAGCGACTCAGATTCCAGACCAGCTGGCAGCCACAAAAATTGACGAAGTCATCGTGGCAGGCCATCGAATCTTAAATTCGCCCGTGCAGGCTGATGAGCTGGTCGGTCTTGCTCCCACACGCGCCGCATTGGAAAACGCATTGGCTGAACGCGAAGACGATCCTGAAGGTCTGCGGATGCTGACGCAACTGGCCGAGGCAGAATTCCGTTGGGCGATCCTGCAACAGGGGCGGGGCGAGACACTCAAGGACAATCCGCAATTCGGTCGACTGTGGGACAACGTGAACTTCCAGGCCCTGATTACTCAGCTTTCGCAGATCGAGCGCGACGAACCGACCACGGCCAAACGACTTCGCAAACAGATGCTCGAGACATTGAGCGATGTGAAGCTTGCCGAAGTTCTGGAACGCGTTCAGCAACGTTATCCGATGATGCCACGCCTTTCCGGAGAACGTGCTGACATCGCAGTCCTGACGAGTGATGTCGAACTGTTCGACCAGCAGGCCGCGATAGCTCAGTTCGCTGATCCGGCGAATGCAGGAACACTTTTCAAAATCGGTTCGCTCGCGCTGCGCCGCGGCAGACCGGAATTGACAAAACAGGTATGGCAGGATTCCCTGACACTGACACCCGAATTTCGATCCTTGATGCTGCTGGATGGGCGACTACAGTGGAGCAACGCAGAAACGCTGGAGCTATTCGGACCGCGCGACTATGTGGCCTGCGTCCATGCGGCTCAGCGTTGTCCCGATGTGGGATTGCGACAGCAACTGTGGCAGAATTCGGAAGAATTCTGGACAAACATCGGCGCTACGCCTGACGTGGAATCATCGCGGGTGCGAGTGGCTCATCTGCTGGCACAAAGCCGCAAAGCAGAAGCTCTGACGTGGCTGGAAACAAGTCTGAAGCAACATCACGGGGACCTGAAACTTCGTCGACTCTACGCTCAACAGCTGGAGCAAAACGGACAGTTTCGCAGCGCGCTGCGTGAATGGAATCACATCCTGTTTCTGGATGCTGGCGACGAAGAAGCCGCAGTGGCGATTTCCCGCATTCGAGGACTGAAGTCACCGGACGAACAGAACACACAGGCGGCACGCAAGCCGTAGCCGTCTTTGCCGCACCGGGCCATTCCATCGCAGCCGTGGGTTGAGAATCCGATCCGTAGACCAACAATGACTGCCAACCTGTCCGAAAAAAGCAGCAAACTCAGGCAAGTGCGCTGAATTCTCGCGATCCCGGGACCATACTCCAGCGATTCATTGGGATCCTCAGGTGACAGCGAAAGTAAGCACATGTCGGAAGCCGACACAAATTCCAACTCATCCGACGGACCGGTTTCCGTGGGCGTCATCATGGGCAGTCGGTCCGATTGGGAGACCATGCAGGGCACAACGGAACTGCTTGATCGCTTCGGCATTTCGTTCGAAGCACGAGTCGTCTCGGCACATCGCACACCTAAATGGATGGTCGAATACGCATCAACGGCTGCTGACCGCGGGCTGAAAGTCATCATCGCGGCTGCTGGCGGAGCGGCGCACCTCCCAGGCATGGTGGCGTCTCTGACGACGCTGCCGATCCTGGGGGTCCCAATCCAGAGCAGGGTATTAAACGGTGTCGATTCTCTCCTCAGTATTGTCCAGATGCCAGCTGGCATTCCGGTGGGAACGCTGGCGATCGGCACAGCCGGCGCGAAAAACGCAGCGTTACTGGCCGCAAGAATTCTTGCCATACACGACGACGAACTGCGAGCGAAGCTCTCTGAATTTCAGGCCGAGCAATCGGAGACGGTGCTGAAGGATTCGTGGCTATGAGCAGTGTGATCGCTCCTGGCTCAACAATAGGCATCCTCGGTGCCGGGCAGCTCGGACGGATGCTGGCCATCAGTGCGCGGCAGATGGGTTACCGTGTCGCCGTTTTCGGAGGAGACCGCACCAGTCCGTGCGGGCAGGTCAGCGACACAGCATGGACTGGCAGCTACACAGACGAAGATCTGCTTCGTGAATTCTCCACGGCCTGCGATGTCGTGACGTATGAGTTCGAAAACATCCCGG
>CALFOL010000681.1 GCA_937919915.1 uncultured Planctomycetaceae bacterium | reverse complement strand
GCAGGCAGTCTCGCAACTGCTGAATCTCTGCGGTCAGTAAGTCCAGAAATTGAATTGTCTCTTTGCGGCGACCACCAAGAATCCCGGGATTCACGACTTTGCGATCCAGAAACTTCGCTTCGCCATATTGCCGCGTCAGCTCAGACTTCAGGCATTTGTTGCGACCAATGGTTTTCGCTTCTGATCCGATGACCAGCCTGACATCTGACGCATGCGCCGCGATCAGTTCGAAAGGGTCGCGTTTGATCGCAACATCGGAAACGTCGGTCACCAGAACATATTCAGCATCGGAGTTCACCAGGAAGTCGCGAACCGCGAAGTGTCGTTGATGCAAGATGGGAAACTCGCCCAACTCACAACGCTGGAACGATACGCAATCAGTGGTCGCTTCCTGAATCACATCCTCAGGCAGACCATCATGCAGGATGACGCCTCGCAGGCCGACTTTATTGATCGTCGTCCACCACGGGCTGATGTATTCCATGTAGCCGTCAGTAATCGGCGCACCACGCTGCGGGTCCGGTTTCTTTGTCATCATGACGGTCACGACAACACCGTTCTGCGCAGTTGCGGCGACGGTATCGACCTCGCACAACTTCGCGATCCGACGTCGGTACTCAAGCTGGCGACGTTCCTGTCGCCTTTGTTTTGAGAGAAAGAGCATGACCGAATTAATCATCCTTGTGTATTTGAAAGCAGTGGCTCTCCTGAGCAATCCGCTTTAAGTCATTTCAGAATTGGACCTTATGTCGTAAACGAACGTCAAGATCAGGTTACAGGAGTTATGGTCTGGTTACGCCGCCCGCTGGCTGACGACCACCTGAGCAGGCAGAATCTGCCTCAAAACAGCCGACAACGACTCACGCACAACCTGATTACTGAAATACGTGTCGTAGGTTGCCGCTGCGGCGTCGCTGACTTTGGGAAGAGTCTGGCGTGTTCTCGCCATAGCCCGCACACCGGCCACGATGTCTGCGGAACAGCCGGGTGAAACCCAGGTCATCCCGGAATTCACCGCTGCCTGCGTTCGGAGCGGTTGCGGATAGGCTTCGGAAACGCGTGTAATGACCGGGCGGCCGCAGGCAAGTGCCTGATACACCTTATTCGGGATGACGCGCGCAGCTTTCTCGGAGGTACCAAAAATACCCAGCAGGACATCCGCCGCACCAATCCGCGACGCAAGTTCTTCATATGGAACTCGGGGAATAAACTCGACATGCTCTGCATTGTGCACAATGTCCCGGCACTGATCCAACAGAGGACCGGAACCAATGAATGTCCAGTTGACTTCAGGAACGTGCCTGGCCGCCTGAGCGATAAACTGCGGCCCCTGAAGTCCAATGAAGCTGCCGTAGAACATCACCCGCATCGCTTCTGAGGCAACAGGACGTGGCTGACGGCTGAACAGTTCTTCTTCTGCACCCACGGGAATGACCGCCACCTTTGAAGCGTCAACGCCGAGCGCTGAGCGAAAAAATTCAGCGTGGCAGTCAGTGTCGGCAATCACAATGTCGCTGTGGTTGAAGAGACTCGATTCCCAGCGCAGCAGACGTTGTGCCTGAGCGGAATTTTCGACCAGCTTATGCCGCTCGAACACCTGCTTGTCCCAGGCGCTGATCAGTGGATCCAACACCAACGGCACGTCGTGCCTGCGAGCCCACCGCTGAGCGGCCGCAGCATCGCGCTGGCGAAAGCAGGGCACCCAAACCAGTTGCGGCTTTTTCACGCCGCGCAGACTCGCTTCAATGTCAGCGGTACCGCTGAACATGGGCGCAAACTCGTCAATTGCCCACCCGAGCGACTGAAAGGCCTTTCGAACAACACGATCACGCGAATAGTCCCGCCCGGAACGACTCCACCACAGCACCGTTGGTGTTGTTTCAGACGTCTGAGAAGAATTCACGGAGGCATAATTCATCGGGGGAGGCCAATCGCACTGGGCAACAGACTTGCTAACTACGCCGCGCGGCGACGTTCCCTGGGCTGTGAATCAGCCGTGGGTGCGCCACAATCCTGAATCAATCCGGCCACAAACTTCTTCGCTCGCAAATGTTCGCTGGTATAGCTGGAAACCTTCGACAGCCGATCGGTCACGTAGCGCCAACGCAGGTGATAGGGCAGGGGGCTGGATCGATCCAGGTCGTTGACGGTTCGTCGATAGTTGTCTGTATCGATGTTCAGCTGTTTCTCGCCCGAATGTTGAAACAACATCTGGAGATTCGTGTCCTGATCATCGCCAAACCGTTTACGCAGCCGAAAACCGCATGACTCAGCCAGCATCCGTAGAGTTGCCGGAACATAGTTGTGAATATGAGCCGTATGGAACAGCTTGCTGCGACGAGCGAACGGCGCCTGCAGGTTCGGGCATTCCACATAGAACATTCCGCCCGGCTTAATCAGTCCGGCAATGTGCTCAAATGATTCACGCGGAGAACGCAGATGTTCGATCACGTGCACCAGCAGCACAGCATCATAGTCCTGCTGTTTCGGCAGGTCGTAGAGATTCGTGATCTGAACGTTGGCGTTCAGTTTGTCGCGTGAGAATTTCAGGAACTCACCACCGGGATCAATGCCTTCAGCCTTAAAGCCAGCCTTTTCAAAGACCTTCACCGTGCAACCAATACCAGCACCGACTTCCAGCACACGACTGTTGCTTTGCAGCAGTGGAGCCACCTGTTGACAGATGCGTTCGCCATTGTTCCATGCTCGCATAATGCGACGTGGACCAGGAGTACGTTCGCCGTTGTAATCTTCGCGATAGGTTGTGGAATAGAACTCCTGAAGTTCAAGTTCCGTCGGCACCTTCGCGTGACGCACAAGGCCGCAGGTGGTGCAGATCGCAGTGTCCAGATCCTGACCATGACGATCTTTGTTGTCAATCGTCTGAAATTCACTGCTGGCGCAGAGATCACAAGGTGCCAGTTCCATCTGACGGATCCTTCTTTGATGGTGTGTATTATTTCATTGAAAGACGGTCGCCTGAACGACGTTCCCTGTCGTTGATGACCTGCCTGGCGGGAAGTGTAGCGGAACACCCGAATTCAATAGAAGCCCGGCTTTTCCAAAGGTGGTCGGGTACTTTCTCGACCAGAGCGGCGTAATTCGATGGAGACTTATCCCCACCACGTAAAAGCCGGGCTTTACGCCGCGCGGCTCACGATCCGCTCACAACGAAAGCGGCTCAACAATTCTGTCGCACATCGCTCCGCCTCGCAAAATCGTGCTGCGGGGCGTGACAAGTGGCCGGATTGGTGCCACTTTGACCATCGAGACACCAGATTCGCCTCCACCAGGGTGTCGATGCAATCGGTCACTCGATTACTGCGGTGTCGTTGCAATTCCAGAATTCCGACCTGACTACCGGACGTCAAAGCTTCATAAGTCATCGAAACGCTGTCCTCCGAAACCCAGACCGTGGCCGCTGTCGACAATTGTGCAGGCAACCAGTCTGAGCCTACGTCATCCGGTCTGATCAACGTTGCCATTGTAACGTTTTCAACAGCGCGACAAAATGTTTCCGGTGTGCGACGCGATGTCGCGATGGTCCAGTTCATATCCGGCTGGCGGATCAGAACTTGCGTCACCTGCTGCAGGACTTTTTCGTCAGACCAGCGATAGTGCGAAGACGGGCCGCCAACCAACAGTAAGCCTGCGGTCGCGATTTTATCCGTGCCGGGCAGAACTCGGTTCAGCACGCCCTTCGTCAGAATCACATTATGAGGCACGCGTTTCAGCCGATGCACGTCAGGCACCAGGCAAATATCAAAACACGCCAGTGGCAATGACGGCTTCATCAGCACCACGGACAGTCCACCAAATCTGCGGCGAAGCGTACACAGCGGAACATGTGAAGCATGCCCAGCTCCGATAATCAGATCGGGCGGAACGTCCGGCAGCGACGGCTTATCCGTGCGAAAAATCGACCACACTCCGCGATTCCAACCGGACAATTCCACAGCATGAATCTGAGCTGCGGTTTTCCGCTGAATCGCTTCGGCGCAACCCAGCACCTGATTCTGATGACCGGCCTTGCCGTCCATCAGACACCAAATATTCAGCGTATTATCAGTGGCACCCGCCATAGGTTCTCTTGTTGTGTACAGCCATGTTCAACAGCATCAAGCCGCAGCGCTGCCCGTACCCGCCTGCGACAGCCGCTGATACTGCGGACACTTGCCGAGCAGTTCTGCATGCGTTCCGATGGCCACTACAGTTCCCTGTTCCATGACCACAATGCGATCAACAAGATCCAGAAACGTGCCACTCAGGGCATGTGTAATAATGAACACTGTCCGTCCCTTGGAAAACGTCTTCAGGACACGATGAATCAGGTCTTCGCTCTGAGCATCAACCGCTGACGTGGCTTCGTCCAGAATCAGGATCGAAGGATCGCGAACAATGGCCCGTGCCAACGAGATCCGCTGACGCTGCCCGCCGGACAACCGTCCACCACCCGGACCAATTTGTGTATCGAAACCTTCGGGCAGCTGCGTGATGAAGTCCCATGCATGAGCCTGTCTGGCCGCATTCTCGATCGCTTCGCGGTCTGCTTCGAAGTTACCGTATCGAATATTCTCGTAGATCGAATCATCAAACAGCATCGTCTCCTGGCTGACGAGTCCGATCTGTCGTCGCAGATCCATCGTCCGATACTCTTGAATGCGCACGTCATCGACCAGAATGGCTCCCGATTCCGGATCCATAAATCGTGGCAGCAGGCTCAACAGCGTGGACTTGCCAGATCCGTTGCCACCAACAATGGCCACCACTTCTCCAAAGTTGAATGTCAAATTCACTTTGTCCAGCGCCAACGGACGTGCCTCATTGCCTGCAGACGTCTGATATCGAAATGAAACATCCTTAAAGCAAATGGACTTGCTGTGTCGCACCATCTTGCGAGCCACTTCTGGCTCATGAACCAGGCTTTTCCTGGCAATCAGTCCAAAGACCCGGTCAGCGCTTGCCATGCCCAGTTTGATCTGACCAAACACGGTCGACAGTTTTCGCACCGGGTCCAACACCCCAGCCAACAAAACATACAACGTCATCAGCTCCGTAATCGTCATGGCTTCGGGCGCCAGCTGAATACCAAAGATTGTGTCCGTCTGCTCCAAAACCATGTAAACGCCGGGCGCAAACGCCACCATCACCACCATGACGCCCATGAGCTCTGATGTCGGCCGGATCAGTGAATTCATACGAACACACTTCATCGTGTGCGTATAGAACTCACGATTTGCCTTGAGGAACTGTTTCCGCTGTCGGCGTTGCCCACTGAACGCAGATACAACTTTAAAAGATTCGAACGTCTCACTGACTGAGCTATAGATCGTCTCAATACTCTGTAGCGCACTCTTCCCGGCCTTCTTCAGACTTCTGCCAAACTTCGCCAGAAAGAAGCCGATCAGCGGTACTACCATCACGGCCATCAGCGTCAGACGCCAGTTGATATAGAACGCGGCCCCAATACACGCCAATGCCTTCAGTGGCTCGCGGATCAATCGCGTTCCAAAGGCACTGATCGCCATCGTGAGCATCTGAATGTCATTGGTCATGCGGCTGAGCAAGCCGGATGTCCCTTCTTTGGACACCGTTTGCAAATCCAGTTTCAGCGCATTGCGAAAACAGTCCATGCGAATGTCGTTTGCCGCCAGAGTCATCACGCGACCGACCAGAACTTCCTGGGCGTAGATGAAGAAACACTTCAGCAATGTCCCGGCAAACACAAATCCCAAAATCAGACTGACCGTTTTGAATCGATCCACCGGTACGTAAGGCAGAATGTAGGTTTTGACGTTTGTGTACGTCTTCAGAGTGGCAGTCGCATCCGCCAGACGCGCCTGAATCTTGACACGTTTTGTCAGATCGCCAGCTGGAACCGCCTCTGCAAGGTAGACGGTTTCCCGAGCGATCGTTTCGTTTGCCTGAACAATTTCGTTATCAACAAATTGATGAACACTGTCGTTCTCAAACAGAATCTTGACGACAGGCCCGACAGCAGAGAGATTCGCGCACCAACACACTGCGATGCCAATCGCACAGACCACCGACAAAAAGAAGGTATACCTGTACGGCCACAAATATTTCGTAATACGCGTTACATTTCCCATGCAGACCGTCTCGCTTCCTTTCGTCAGGTCAAAACCGGTGATCGTGTGACTTCGTATCAACTCCATTCCGATCACGGGCTGTAGCGTGCCGGGAATTAGATACAGGTTGAAAGCCGGTGTCTACGCCGAATCCCACCTGTGGCCGCCGACGGTAAGCGTCCCTGGCTGCCCAATTCTAATTTTTCAGTCACAGCGTTTATTGATGCCTGTAGTGCCCAAAACTTGGCGACAGCGGCCAACTTATGGCCCCGGGGACGATCGCGATTGACCTTCCGTCGTGGGCTTCCGCCGAGTCTGAAGATTAACTGAGATTCCGTCAATCTCTGCTCCTTCAGGATTAGTCAGCTCAATGTGGACACACCGCCAGTGGTCCGACTCGACTTAAACTTCGGACAGGATGTAGCGAAGGTCGTCAACGGCCTGTTGATTTAATCATGCCCCGACGCGTGAGCGAAGCATTTGGCATTAAAACGCCACCAAATCCCTGGCCCCGCTTCGGGTTGCGAAAACACAATAAATCAACAAGCTCTTGACGAGCTTCGCTACCCGAAACTTTAGGTGCGTTGAACGACTAGGCGGCCTTTCTGCAGGCTCGCATTTCCTCCACAATCTCCGGGTTACCATCTTCCGCATTTGCGTAGTACACTTGGAGCAGCGAATTCCGCAGCCGGCTGGCAATGGCTCGCGCCCATGCCAGCTTCGCATCGTAATTGTATTGACGACGGAAAAGGCAAACATCGAATTCCGTGTGAACGGATGGCGGGCAACTCGGCGGAAACCGCGAGGTGCCTGCAGCAGATCAATCGGGTAAGCGCTCAGTCGATACAGCGACGTTCCAAGATCTGACTGCAACGGGTCATCGGTAAGCGCAATCTGTACGGTCGCCAACTTGCGTCTCGTATCCGGATGAGGAGCGATGTTGTAGCCTTCGGTTTCGCGGTACAACATCGGTCTGGGGTAAGCTTCAATTCCTGAAGCTTCTTCTGCGGGTATTCCAAAGCGGTGTGCGAAGCCAGCTGAACGATTTTTGAAGATCGCCTGCTTTAGTTCCGGCATCGCCAGGGTCAAGCGGATTCCGTACCAAAGTTCTCGACTGTCGTCTGGAAGTTGATCGAGCTTTTCCGACAGCAAGTGCATGTCACCTCGATTCATATAATGTCTGCCAGGTTCCGTATTGAATAAATACAGAGAGGTATCGGGTAACTCA
>CALFOL010000680.1 GCA_937919915.1 uncultured Planctomycetaceae bacterium | reverse complement strand
TTTGGTTCCCGAAGTGTCCCTGTTGACCACCGTCAAGTTCCGGTGAAGCGGACAATAACATCGGTACGTGTTTTTCGCAGTGGTCGCAATGTTGCTGAAGGCGAAAATGTTCGGCTTGCTTCGTGTAAAAATCGTAGACACGATCGCGGTTGACACGATGTTGTGAATTCGACCACCGCTGCGGAGTGATCGGCGCGACCGTGAATTCAAACGTTGCTGGACCGTGCATTTGTGAGTGCGCGACGACTTGCTCGACTTCCGCAGAAAGCGGTTGTCCGTCGCGTCCCAGTTGGCTCAAAAATCGAATCAAATCGATCAATTGCTCGCGTGTCAACGCAGCCGTCAAGCCATCGGGCATCAGCGTGCTGCCAGCGACTTCTTCGTCGACGTCATCTTTGTCAATCGATATGTCTATGCCCGATGCGGGATCCCTGACCATGATTCCCTGGTCCGTCTCGCCGACCTTGTATCCAGTGACAACTCGGCCGCTGGCTGTGAGGATGGACCAAGTCAAATATTCCGGCTTCACTTCGCGGCGTGGCCAGAGCACAGATTCGATGAGATGGGACAATGGCCGATCCTTGGCTATCGCGGTTAAGTTAGGCCCGACGCTTCCGCCGTGCGAACCGATCTTGTGACAAGACACGCAGGCCAACCTGGCGTTGCTGAACACGGCCGCCCCACGAAGCGCGTCGCCACGTGATTGCGACTCGGCACCAAGTGTTGCGACAAGCTCCGCGTCGTAAGGAGTCGCTTTTGCGGCCTTGTCAAGATCGACGATTGGTGGTTGAGCTAACGCAATGGAGACTTGCAGGATGCTCAGCACAACAGTCAGGTGGCAAATGACTCGAATCATGGTAAGTCTTCTACTTTGAAGCCGGAACTTTGTTTGTAACCGTCATGCGACTGAGTACTTCTTTCAACCGCGATGTGATGTGGTCTGCCATTGCTTTGCGTGCCGCGGATGGTCTCCCCGTCGCCAGCGCATCAAGAATGGAGATGTGCTCGTTCAATGCCTGTTGCAGCGTGGCTTGTCGTCCGGTCATCACACAAAAGCTGCGAACAAGTAAACGGTAGCGATGGATTTCATCTTTCAATCGCTTGTTCCCACTGGCTGCAGCAATCGCTTCGTGAAAACGCAGGTCGAACGCGATCGCCTTCTCACACCAATCGACATCGCCCATATGCTGATTCAATGCATCAGTTTCGCTGCGTAACGCGCTGAGCACGTCCGGCGAAATGTGTTTTGCGGCCAGTTCGGCGGAGGCGGCTTCCAGTTGCAAACGAACTTCGTAGATCTCGCGAATGTCGTCCGCTGAAAACTCCGCGACGCGCGCCTTGTGGTTGCCTTCCTGCTGGACGAGCCCGTCGCGCTCAAGCAGTCGCAGCGCCTCACGCAAAGGCGTCCGGCTGACCTCAAGTTGCTTTGCCAGGCTCACGCTGTTCAGCTCCGAACCGTGTGGCAACTGGCCCGACACGATTGCTTCCAGCACCGTTTGGTAAATCGAATCGACCAGCGACAGGGGCCGCAGGTTCTTCTTCAAACTGCTCACATTCATGGTTCATGCAAACTTCGAGGACCGGAAATCGCGGCGGTTGACAGGCCGTGCTTGTTTTGTATTCTGTATACAGTAGACAAACGTTTGGACGACCGCAATCCCGCCGGGGGTGATTTCCTCAGTGCGGTAGCGAGCATCGCAATTAAAGACAGCTCCCCCAGTAGAATCCGATCATGAAAACAGCCACAGGTACCATCCGTTTTCACAACGGCCAGCTCATCGATGGCACCGGGGCAGCGCCAATCCCCGACGCGGTTGCGATCGTCGCCGATGGCTACATCACCTACGCCGGACCCTCTGCGGACGCACCACCATCCCCCGGCGCCCAAGTGATTGACGCGCGAGGCGGTACGATCATGCCGGGGTTGATCGAGGCCCACATCCACCTCACTTATTTCAACGTCACCGAATTGCAGGATCTCGACATCAAGTATCCGGTCGAATACGTGACGCTCCAGTCGGCGGTGAACGCGAAGACCGCCCTTGAATGTGGTTACACCAGCGCACGCAGCGGAGGCTGCCTCCACAACATCGACGTGTGGATGAAAAAAGCGATCGAAGAGGATTTGATCCCCGGGCCGCGTTTGACGGCGAGCGGCCGCGAAATCTGTGGCGCTGGCGGACTGATGGATTGGAATCCCGATTACCGCAGGATCGGCATGGAGGGCATCGTCTTCATCGTCAACGGACCCGATGAGGCGCGAGCTGCTGTGCGCAAGCTAGTCAAGGATGGTATCGAATGGGTGAAAACCTATCCGACCGGTGACGCCGCTTCGCCCGACATTAACGATCACCACACCCTCTGCATGACCTTTGACGAAATGCACGCGGTGGTGGAAACGGCGCACAACCATGGGCTGAAGGTCACTGGTCATTGCCGCGCCACCGAAGGCATCCGCAACGCGCTCAAGGCTGGCTACGACGCCATCGAGCACGGCACGTTCATGGATGATGAATGCCTGGAGCTTTTGCTCAAGCGGAACGTCCCGATGTGTCCGGGGCTCGGATTTGAACTCTTCAGCGTCGATCGCGGCAAAGAGTTCGGCCTCTCGCAGCAAGTCATCGATGGACATCAGGAAACGCTGGAAGCTGGCGCGGAAAGCTGCCGAAAGGTGCTCGCCGCCGGCGGCACGATCGGACTGGGTGGCGATTACGGTTTTGGCTGGACGCCTCACGGCACCTATGCACAGGAGCTGACGTTCTTCGTCAACTACGTCGGCTTTTCGGTCCTCGACACGATTCGCTGTGCCACCCTTGGCGGCGCGAAGATGATGGGCCGCGAGCACGAACTCGGCACTCTCGAATCTGGCAAACTGGCCGACGTCCTGGTCGTCGATGGTGACGTGACGAAAGACATTTCCATCCTTGAAAACCGCGACAAACTACTCGCCGTGATGCAGGGTGGCTTCATCAAAGCCGGGAAGCTGGCGGTGTGCGAAAGATGACATCCACAACACCCCATTGGCTCAATCCGCACCTGTTTCGATCCATCGAGCGCGGCGCAGGGCCGACGCTGCTGCTTCTGCATGGCGTCACCCGCTGCGGTGAAGACTGGCAACCGCTGATGTCGGCGCTGGGGGCACGGTGGAAAGTCATTGCGCTGGATCAACGTGGTCATGGCGACTCGCCGCGCGGAGGGGACTACTTCGTCGCTGAACACGTCGCGGATGCGGTTCGCCTTGTTCGCGACGAACTTGCAACGCCGCTGGTGATTTTCGGGCACTCACTCGGTGCGATGGTAGCAGCCGCCGTCGCTGCGGAACTGCCGCAA
Source organism: uncultured Planctomycetaceae bacterium (assembly GCA_937919915.1). Lineage (GTDB taxonomy): Bacteria > Planctomycetota > Planctomycetia > Planctomycetales > Planctomycetaceae > Fuerstiella. The sequence continues at coordinate 3,998 of CALFOL010000680.1, read as the reverse complement.
CAGGTGCGTGGCATCGTCCTTGAAGACCCACCGTTCCACACTATGGGAAATCGAATCGCTGGCAGCTTGTGGCAATCGCAGTTCATCGGCATGCGCGATGCCGCCCGACGCGGTGGCGGCATTGACGAAATCACCGACGCACTAGCAGAGATCCGCCTTCCGCGTGACGACGGCGGCTACAAGCGGCTCGGCGAAGTGCGCGACCGTGCCTCGCTGCAGTGGAGCGCGCTTTGCCTCAGTCGGATCGACCCGGAAGTGCTCACTCCTGTCATCGAAGGCCGGTGGCTCGACGGCTATGACATGCACGCCGTGTTTTCGAGGATCCACTGCCCCACGTTGCTGCTGCAGGCAGACCCTGGGGCGGGCGGCGCACTGACCGACACCGATGCAGAGGCTGCCTGCGCCGCGATCACTTCGTGCCAGCTTATTCGTTTTTCGGGTTGCGGTCATCAACTGCATCGCGACCGCCCGGCGGAAGTGTTGCAAGCGTTCGATGAGTTCGCCTGTTCATTCACTTCGTTGGAAAAATCACCAGCGGAAAACGTCTCATGAAATCACCCTGGCTTAGAAACCCACAAAGAGTAAGAAACCAATGAATAAATTCCTATTAGCCCTGCTCGTTATCTCCGGCCTGACAGGCCCGCTTGCTGCCGCCGATCTTTTTGACCGGTCCAACCTCGCCGCCTGGTGCATCGTTCCCTTCGACGCCAAAAAACGTTCCCCTGAAGATCGCGCCGCCATGGTCGCGAAGATGCGCATCTCCAAAATCGCCTACGACTGGCGGCAGGAGCACGTCGCCGAGTTCGAGCGCGAGATCCTCGCCTATCAAAAACACGGCATCGAGTTCTTCGCCTTCTGGGGCGTGCATGACGAGGCCCTGCGACTGTTCGAGCGATACAAGCTTCATCCCCAGCTCTGGGTCACGCTTCGCGAGCAGGGCGAGTCGCAGGAAGAGAAAGTGAAGAAGGCGGCCGAGGGGCTATTGCCGACCCTGGAAAAAGCCAGGAAGATCGGCAGCCAGCTGGGTATCTACAACCATGGCGGCTGGGGCGGCGAGCCGGAAAACATGGTCGCCGTGTGCGAATACCTGAAAAAGAACCACGCCACCGACAACGTCGGGATCATCTACAATCTTCACCATGGCCACAGCCACCTCGACCGCCTGCCGAAGGCTATCGAAGCCATGAAGCCCCACCTACTTTGCCTCAACCTCAACGGCATGGATATCGCCGGCGACACTAAGGGCCGCAAAATTCTGCCGCTTGGCGTCGGCACGGAAGACGTCAACGTGCTCCGCCAAATCCGCGCGAGCGGTTACAGTGGCCCGATCGGCATCCTGAACCACACGCAGGAAGACGCCGAGGGACGCCTCCTCGACAACCTCGATGGTCTGCAGTGGCTCGTGCCGCAATTAGATGAACAAGCTCCAGGAGCGAAGCCCAAGTATCGCACTTGGCGTGAACATGAGAGGGGATAACCTTCCGACGCGATCTCAATCAACCGCTGTGCAAGCTAATCGTCACAATGCTGCAGCAGTTCGGCAATGAAACTAACAACTTCGGCAGCAGCACTGGAGTGTTGAATTAGATGACATCTTGAAACAATCGTTATCTCGCCGAACACCTCATGTCCCGGCGATAGCGTCCTGGGGTGACGCCGACTCGTTCTCGAAAGAGATTTGCCAGATGCTGAACGGAGGCGAATCCGGATCGAGACGCAATCGCCTGAAGTGAGAGATCCGTTTCGGCGAGATCGGATTTAACGCTCGCTAGCCGAGCCTGCAGGATCGCAGCGGTTGCCGATTGTCCCACTGCTGCGTGCAGACAGCGATCGAGCGTACTGCGCGAGACGGCAAGATGTGCGGCGACATCTTCGGCGGTTACAGGCTGACAGGCATGCTCGCGAATGAATCGTAGTGCAGCAGCGGCTTCCGGGTCATCGACGGCGACAATGTCCGTCGACTGTCGCGTCACCACACCACGGGGAGGCATCATCGTTCGTGCGGGAACGCGGCGTCCCTTCATTCGCCTGGCAAGCACTTCGGCCGCCTTGTATCCAACGGCCACCGCATTGACGTCCACGCTGCTCAGCGGCGGACTGGAGACACGGCAGAAGACTTCATCGTTATCGATTCCCATGACGGCTGCGTCTTCCGGTACACGCAAGCCTAAGGTTAATGCAGCATCAAGTACCAAGTGTGCCCGTTCATCGTCACAGGCGAGAATCGCGACCGGACGCGGTAGCTGGTTCAACCAGTCGATCAGTTCCTGCATGTCATGTTGCGACCAAGTGGCATCTCGCGGCAGGGACCGCTTGTCGCGAAACAGACTGCAGGTCGATCCGACTTCGGCAACCAGTTGCTGGAACCGCTCCCGCCGCTGATCGATCCAGACTCGTGGTTTGCGAAAGAATTCGCACCATGCGAAATGTCGGAAGCCGCGTTGACGAAAGTGTTCGAAAGCTGCTTCAACCACCGGCGAATTATCTACGCCTACCAGCGGAAGACCTGCTTCGGGGACTCCGCCGCGCACATCGATCACGGGAATTCCCGTTTTCAATACGGCACGTGCCATTTGTGGCGTATCACAGCGAACGATGATTCCATCGCCTTGCCATGTTGTCAGCCAGCGCGGTGGTCGATCGTCGATATTCCGTGGTTCAAGACGCAACGACCACGAACCATGCTCAGCGGCATAACGGGCAGCACCTTCGATGATCTGCCGCCCGTGCCCACGCGACGCTTCGATTAACAGGGCAACATGAGGTCGTTTTTTCATGATGTCGATTCGGCGGTAAAGCCGGCTGCTGAAGACAGTTCAATGGTGCCGACGGCCGGAAAAGGCCGTCCTGCGTTGGCTGATTGGCAAAACCTTCTTTGACAAGATTACGCAACAGTTTGAAGATTGTTAGCAATTGAGGTTAACGCCCGAGATGGCCATAATCAATGACGTGGCCGGTAGTCAGGTCGGAATCAAGGAGTTCCTGCAGGATCTCGACCGATTTGCGAACGTGCTGCAGTCGACAGTCGGTTATTGAGCTGGAGAGTATTTGAATATGATGTGGCAATTGAGCAAACAAATTTGCATAGCCGCTGCACTGGCGGCGGTTATGGTCTCATGCAACGTGGCACGGTCGGACGACCTGAAGCTCATTCCCCAAGGCTGGGACGCTGCGCTGGCGGGCGATGAGGTGATGAAAGATCTCGTGAAGGTGACGGGGCCGGAAGTGAAAGGTGCCCACGATGCTGAGTTTGTGTGTGTCGGCGATCGTGCTTATATCGTCGCCGAGGTCAATGACACGCGGGCCGGAGAAAGCTCTGCGTGGCCGGAGATCTACTGCACGCTCTCCATCGTCAACCTGAAAACGCTCAAGCTCGAAGGTGTCATTCCCTTCGCCCGCAGCGAACAGAAGTTTGAGAACGAAACACTTCCTGTGGGAGCCTGCTTCGTGCCCCGCATCCTGCAAAAAGAGGAGCAGTCACTGCGGTGCTATTTCGCCAGCGAGCAACCGGGCAAGCGTCAGGCTCAAACATGGTTTCGTGATTTCGATCTGATGACGCGAAAGTTCGAAGCTTCGATCCACAAGGCCAGGCTGAAGACGTCGGCAGGCATCGTCGACATGCAGCCTCGCTTCTTCCACGACGATGCAGCAGCACACGGGTTCAAAAAACCGGTGAAGGATTTTGGTCTGTATCTGTTCGACTCCTTCAAGGACTTCGACGGCCGGAAGTACATCGCTCTGAACAATTTCCCCGGCCAGCAGAATGCACTGGCAATTGTTCATGACGATCTGGCGACGTTCGAAGTTATCGGCCACTACAACGAACCGCAATCGGCCGCGCTGAGCGAGTCTGCAGTCAACCGTTTGCCGGATGGAACTTGGATGGCGATCTGCCGTAATGATTCGGGCAACTATCACTTCACAACCAGTTCTGATGGAAAGACGTGGAGCGTGGGAAAAGAACTTCCTGTCGTTCCGAATGGTGCCAACTCGAAGCC
>CALFOL010000679.1 GCA_937919915.1 uncultured Planctomycetaceae bacterium | reverse complement strand
AGTAGTTCGAGTAGTTCGAGTGCTGAGGAAGTGAAGCCGAAAGCACGCAGTAAAGCGACAGCCAAAGCTGCACCGAAGAAGAAGAAGAAGTCGACTCGCAAAAAGAAGGTCGATGGAGCTCCCGAGTTGTTCCATGACGACGACTTCGGTGATGGTGTCGACAGTTCTGCAGCGGTTGAAAAGCCGAAAAAGAAAGTTGCCAAAAAGAAGGAGTCGGCCACCAAAAAAGAGCCTGCGACACGACCTCGTAAGAAGAGGGAGATCGTTGACTCGGGGGTTATTCCCGTCTTCGAGGATTCGCCAATTGATGATGCCACGTCAGTCATGGCAGAGGCTCGTGCGGCGCGCTTCGGTGAGGACGGACCGGACCTGTCTGACATCGGTGATTATTTCAGTGCCAGCAGCGATGATTTCGAACCCGCTCCGAAGGCCGGTAATCCTGGTGGTCGCAGTGGCGAAGCGGTCGCCAGTGGCAGTGGTGCAGCCAGTGGCAATAGCGAAGAAGGCGGCGACGGCGAAGGTGATCGCCCGCGTCGTCGTCGACGTCGTCGTCGTCGTGGCGGAGAAGCTCGCGAGGGCAGCACGAACACCGCAGGTGCTACGAACAACACCCCAAACAACACCCCAAACAACACGTCGAATAATTCCAACAGTGGCGGTGACAACAGTGGCGGTCGAGACCGCGGACGCGGGCGACAACAACAATCGGGTGACCGTGACAATCGCAACGGAGCTCGTGGCTCTGATCGTGGTGGACGACAGCCAAGTGGTGGTGCTGGTCGTGGATCGGATCGCGGTGGGCGAGGTCGAGGCGGCCAGGATCGTGGCGGCCAGGATCGTGGCGGCCAGGATCGTGGCGGACGTAGTCAAGCGCCGCGACGTGGACGAACAATTCAGCCTACCGGTGAACCGATTGAAGGTCCGTTCGAGGGCGTGCTGGAGATGCACCCCAAGGGATATGGCTTCCTTCGTGACCCGAAGAAAAACTATGCGGCGGAAGACAATAATCCGTTCGTGTCCAGCTCTGTCGTCGAAAAATATCGACTGCGAGCAGGGGTGTTAGTCAAAGGCGATGTGGGGCCTGGTACTCGAAATCAGGGGCCACGTCTGCAGGATGTTGAACTGATCGACGGGTATACTCTGGAAGAGTATGAGAAGATCAAACACTTCGACGAGTTGACTCCCATCAATCCGCATGAGCAGATCAAGCTGGAAATCGGAAAAACTCCGGTCACGATGCGCGTGATGGACTTACTGTGTCCGATCGGTAAAGGTCAGCGAGCGTTGCTGGTTGCTCCACCGCGAACCGGCAAGACGATGCTATTGCAGGACATCGCGAATTCCGTCACGGAGAATCATCCTGAGATTCATCTGATCGTTCTGCTGATCGATGAGCGGCCGGAAGAAGTGACCGAGATGACTCGCAGCGTGAAAGGTGAAGTGATTGCTTCATCGCTGGACAATGATGTCGAAAGTCACGTGCGAATTGCAGAGCTGATTATTGAGCGTGGCAAGCGTCTGGCTGAAGAAGGGCAGGACGTTTTCATTCTGCTGGACAGCATCACGCGTCTTGCTCGAGCTTACAATAAGTATGTGAATCCATCGGGGCGGACGGGCCGTGGTGGATTAGACATTCGAGCGCTGGATATTCCCAAGAAGCTGTTCGGTGCGGCTCGACTGTTTGACGAAGGCGGTTCTTTGACTGTTTGCGGAACAGCGCTGATCGATACGAACAACGGGATGGATGAAGCCATTTTTCAGGAATTCAAAGGAACCGGGAACATGGAAATGATGTTGAGTCGCGATTTGGCAGATCGACGGATCTGGCCATCGATCGACATTACTCGATCCGGTACACGTCGCGAAGAAAAGATTCTGGCTCCCGAAAGTCTGGAAGGAATCACGATGTTGCGAAGAAGTCTGATCAGTTTGACGCCAGTCGATGCGATGGAGCAATTGACCAAAACGCTGGACAAGTTCGACACGAACAAAGAGTTCCTGTCGCGGATTAAGGCCATCCTGTAACCGATTTCGTAACGGATGCCGTTTTTACAAAATCAATGGCCGCTGAGTGATCTCAGCGGCCATTATTTGTTTGGGCTTTGGACTCGGCCAAATCAGCACGACGCGCCAGCGAGTCAGCTGGAAAATGCCGTCGATTCACTCGCTGACGCGTCGTGCTGGTATGTACATAACGCAGTTCGCTGCCAGCATCACTTCTTGATTTGCCTTACTCAACCATATCCCAGAACTCGTCCTCCGGGCTTGGCTGCTCTCGGGCAGGCTTCGCGGCGATTGGTGTTTCTGATGTGGGCCGCTTGCGTTTCCTTTTTGGAGAGGTAGTGTTGGGTGATATTCCAGCCTTTGCCTTTCCAGATCTTTTCTTACGCGGCGTCTTCAAGCCAGGCTTATTCGCCTGTGCGCCGCATGCGTTGCACCGGGTCTTCGAGGTGAGGGTTGCACCACACGCATTACACAACAGGACAGGCTGGTCTGACTCTGATAGATCGTCCTGGAACTCCGCAAGTCCTTTGCTGACTGCGTTCCATTCTTCACCCAGCGATCGCTCTGGCTCGGCGTGGACAACCGGAATCTCACCGCTGGATTTGTTAACGACGGTGGCATGCCTTGGTTGTTTCGAGACCGGTTCAATAATCTCAACTTCTTCCTGTAGCTGCGCGCTCATATTCTCCTGGCGGAAGATTTCTGCTTCTGCAGAAATACCGCTTTTCAGTTCGCGAGCAGAAACATGTACGCGGGCCTGACTGTCGTAGCTAATCGTGACCTCGACCTCGCTGCCTTCCGGCAGGTCAGTTGGCAGATCAGAAATCAGGCAGTCGCCGAGTACAGTATGAGGTTTCCCTGGACCGGCGCCGCTTTCGCAGATTCTGACATGGACTTTGGTCTGATGATCAACGACGGTTCCAAAGACATGTGTTCGCGATGCTGGCAGCGGCGTATTGGGCGGAATCAAGTAGTGAGGAACACGTTTTCCGGTCTCCGTGTTGCGAATCAAAATCCCCAGGCCACGTGCGTTCACGCTTTGCTGTTTAACTTCCGCGAGTCGTGTCGAAGCCTGAGTGTTAAATACGGTCCGGGTGTATTGCTGATTGGACAGCAGCATGCCCGCGTAGTAGGCCGCTCCATGAGCGATCGACTGATCAGGCGACAGCGATGAATTGAGCGTGCGACCGCTGAGCTTCTTCAGGGCTTCGCGAACCATCGGCATCCGCGAAGATCCACCGGTGGTAAGGACTTCGTTGACATGTGCCCACCCGAATCCGTTGTCGGCAAGAATGCGTTTTGTGATCACATTGCTGCGATTCAGCAGGTTTTTACTGAGGTGCTGAAACTCTTCCTGTTCGATTTGGTATGTGCGCCGATTGCCAGCATGCTGAACAGTCACGGCTGCTCGCGGACGAACAGACAGACTGCGCTTGGCTTGCTCTGCTTCCAGAGCCAGGAACTGGTGGCTTCCCGGATCTTCGCGCGGATCATCTTTGAAGTCCTGAAGGAACCTTTCCGCAGCCATGTCGACCAGAACCTGCGTCCAGTCGAGACCTCCGAGTTCCAGGTCTCCGTCCGACGCGACGACTCGCACTTCGTTGCTGGCATAGTTGACGATCGCGAGGTCCAATGTACCCCCACCAAGGTCATACACCAGCAGTTGTTGATCGATGGCCAGTTCCGTGAAGGCAAGTCCTTCGTTGCCAAGCACATGGCATAATGCCGCCGCTACGGGTTCGTTTATGACTTCAACTTTTTCCAGTCCGGCAGAGTGTCCGGCTTTGATCGTGGCATGTCGCTGAGCATCACTGAACTGCGCGGGGACCGTGATGACGGCTTCGGTGATTTCGCCGATCTGTTCCTGAGCTGACGCAATTAGCTTTCGCAGAATCAAGCTCGAAACATGTTCAGGCGAATACTTAACGCCCTCCATGTTCCAGAACTTCTCCGGGTTGCCCATATGACGTTTTGCGTTTTGCACGACGCGATCCGGCCGCGCGATTGCATTCCGCAGGGCTTCTGTGCCGACGATGGCGTCTTCCTGGTCAAAGAAAACGACGGAAGGCGTTGATAGTTCACCTTCCTGATTTGGAATCGTCACAGGGTGGCCGTGTTCGTTCAGCCATGCAATGCATGAATAGGTTGTCCCGAGGTCGATTCCGACCGCCTGCGTTTTCTTCATCAACTGACTTTCATGCGGGGCGGTAAGTTGCAGTCTGTGCGAACTGCCACTCGGAAATGCTCCGTTGTTACTCTGCAAAGATATCTATACTGTCCGAGGTATTTCCACACGAATACTCTAGCAAGTGAAGATTGGCACAACCACGAGAAATTCGCCGATGTTTCCGTGCGAAAACGTTAAACTGAACGTCGCACGTCAATGATGCATAACGCAAAATCAACGTAATGATCCATACCAAATTGGGAAAAACGGACCAAGGGTTCTGATGCGCCTTATGAAACTCAGCACTTTGTGCGCGGCCGTAATGGTCGTTACGACATGTTCCGGTGACGAAGGCGGTCGCTCGCAGCGCTTGCTTTCCGGCAAAAATTTAATCGATGCGCTGCAGCAACGACGCAGTTTGAATGCATCAGGGCAGGGCTTGCGCCGCGTGGTCACGGACCTTCAGGGCAACACCGGCATTGCGATTTGTCTGGATCGTCGAATCAACCCTTCGTCCCTGGTTGACGTGACAACACAGTACGTCACGACGAAGACGATTATGGAATCTCTGGCGAGAACACAATCTGAAGCCGGCGTGTCGTTCGCTGACCAATATGTGCTGATTGGTCCTGCCCGCGCGGTGGGTCGCCTGCGAACGTTGACAGAACTCCGGCGACAGGATGTTCAGAAGCTTCGCAACACGATGGCTGCGGAAAGATTTCGCACGCTGGTTGAGACAAGGAACGTGTCGTGGCCGGATCTCACGGAGCCGCGGCAGCTGTTGGTTGATGCAGCCAAACAGGCTGGTGTTGAGATCAGGAATGCAGAAGTTGTGCCACACGATCTCTGGGCTGCAGCGGATCTGCCTGCAGTTGTGTTTGCGGATCTCGCGACCATGGTTTTGAACCAGTTTGACCTCACCTTCGAAGTTTCTGCAGCGGGTGTGATGACCATTATTCCTGTTCCGGAAGTTGTCGTCATCGAACGACGCCATCGAATTCCGTCGAAGAGCAAAGACGAAGTGCTGGCGCGATGGAAGGCCGCCGTTCCTGATTTGGATCACATGTTGAAAGGACTGACAGCAACTGTGTTCGCGACCGTCGAAACTCATGAGCGTCTGGAGGAATTGATCGGTGGAAACGCCAGGACAGTTGTTGCGGCTTCGGGGCTGAAGAGTCGACTGTTCACGCTGAAGGTTCAACAGGCACCCTTCGGTATATTGATTGAGAAGTTGCGGAAGCAGGGCGTGTCGATTCGAGTCGAAGGGAGGTCGGGACCAGAGCTGACCGAAGCGCTGCAAAAGACGGCCGCGTTTGATCTGACGAAGTCCCCCAGTGCCGAATTCTTCCCGAAGATCTTCGAAGGTTCCGGTGCAAAGGTGACCGTGACAGATGACGAGGTGATCCTCATGTATCCGTAGTCGCCCCCTTTTATTGCCGCCATGATTTCGGCTATAGCGTATTACGCTGACCTGTGGCCGCGGCGAACGGTTTTCGACAGCAAATCGCCTGCTCACACGAGCCCGACGCATCCACATGTTTAGGTAAGCTGCTCTAACTGTCTTCGCCGTCTTTCCTAAAGCACTTTCGTTCCCGAGACTGGTCCCCCTGCTTTCATTGCTGAATTCGGGAAATGAGCCAACCGTAGAGCGTTCTGTCAAACTGATTGCACAGCTCAAACACACGCGTCGCACGAAGCCCTGCAAATTGCGGCGTTTTGTTTCAGGAACCAAGCGGATCTTCCGATGCTTGTTTTGAATTCGTGCGGCACACATCGTACGATAACCAGCGTTCTCAACAGGTGTTTTGGGTTCCGTAAGCCGCGGTCCCTCACCAATCAAAGTCGACCACATCGGAACGAATCCGCCATAGCGTCCAGTCGATCCGGCCGTCACCTACGACGAGAGAATTCACCGGCAATCCACGGGTCGACCGCTGGAACCGTTGCCAGCATGCAGGGCAGCAAGATTCAGGAGACCGGTTACGTGACCGGTCTGCACATGACAACACAGAAGGTAAAGACAAATAATGCTCGACATCAAACCAAGCGGTTCCGGACTCGATTTCGTTTCTCTGGGTGCTCTGGTCAATCGCCTCGATCCAGGTCGCATTCCGTTTCGCAAAGCCAACCAGCTGGCGATTCATGTCAGCGGCGGCGAATTCAACTGCTCGGCAAACCTATCGGACTGCTTTCAGCTGAACACAGGCGTCGCGAGTGCGATGGTCAACTACCCGCTGGGCGATTTGATCAACGAACGCGTGCGAGCCATGGGCGTCACTCCGTTCTACAAACGCTTCGAGCACGATGGTGTTCGAGGACCAAACATGGCCACTGTGTACAGTGACCAGGGCTGTGGTGTCCGTGCTCCCGTTGTGTTCTACAACCGCAGCAACGAAGCGGCCGGTCAACTGAAGGCTGGCGATTTCAACTGGGACGAAATATTCGCTGATGGTTGTCGCTGGTTCCACAGTGGTGGAATCTTCGCGGCTCTGTCATCGACGACTCCGGGAGTCATCATCGAAGGCATGAAGGCTGCCAAGAAGGCGGGAGCCATCACATCGTTCGACCTGAACTACCGTGCCAAACTATGGGCGATCAGTGGTGGCCTGGATAAGGCTCAGGAAACTCTGCGAAGCATCGTGGAACACTGCGACGTTTTGGTTGGTAATGAAGAAGACCTGCAGAAAGGGCTTGGTCTGAAAGGTCAGGACGTTGAGAAGTCCGGCAAGCTGGACCCATCTGCTTTCTTCGGCATGATGGAAGGCGTTGCGAAAGATCTTCCAAACGTCAAGGCTGTTGCGACGACGCTGCGAGAAGTTGTGAACACCAACAAGCACAACTGGAGTGCTGTGTTGTGGCTGGATGGCAAGACTTACCAGGCGCCAGAAGCAGAGCTGACTGTTCTGGACCGCGTTGGCGGTGGTGACGGTTTCGCTTCAGGCCTGATCTACGGTCTGCTGAGTGGTCGCGCACCGCAGGAGGCGTTGAACCTGGGCTGGGCTCATGGCGCTTTGCTGACGACATATCCCGGCGACACAACAATGGCCAGCATCGCAGAAGTTGAGGCATTCGCAGCTGGCGGCAGTGCTCGTATTCAACGTTGATGTTTGTCCGCGCCATTTGAGATCTCAAATCTCAAATCTCAAAT
>CALFOL010000678.1 GCA_937919915.1 uncultured Planctomycetaceae bacterium | reverse complement strand
GGCGTAAGCCCGCGGGTTCAAGCTCAATGGCCCCAGCTTTGTAGCGGAAGTCGCAGAGACTTTCGGTGCCGTTGCCGCTCCTTGAGAACTCGAAACTCTCTGCGAGTTCCGCTACCTCAATCGCTGGCTTACGCCCGCGGCTCGCCTGTTGTGTCATTCGCGCCTGTTGCTCCTTGAGTGATTCGTTCGCCGAGCGCCGCAGTTCCGATTTTGCGCTGACCATTACTGATTCTCCCCAAGCTTGCGCAATTCGTATTTCGGAAGCTCTGGCCGAGTTGCATCGGCCGGTTTTCCTGACAACGACTTTAGAAATTCAACCAGCTGGCTCTGCTCTTCATCGCTCAACCCAAGCGGCTCGAGCAGCTTGTCTTTGCTCGCGCGCGGACCGCCGCCATCGTTGTAAAACCTGACGACATCGGCCAACGTCGCCAGCTGGCCGTCGTGCATGTACGGAGCAGTCTGCGAAACTTCTCGCAGGGTCGGAGTTCGCATCAGCTCCATGTCGTGATCTGCTTTGCTCACGCAACACAAACCAACATCGTTCCGCAGGTGTTCATAATTCGGCACGCCCAGTGTGCGAAAGAAACGACGAAACGTGATGTGACGTTCCGGATTCGCAAAAATCTGCCGGTTGGCTACTAGCCCCAGCGAATGAAAGCCGCCGTCGCTCAGCATTGCACCGTTGTGACACTGAATGCAGCCGGCCTTGCCGCGAAACAATTCCAAACCAAGCTGAGCGGAATCGGACATTGCACTTTTGTCGCCGCCCAGAAATTCATCAAACGGAACGTCGGCGGAATTCAGCGACTGCACGAATGCGGCAACCGATTTCAGAATACGACCGTAAGTCGGTTCGCCGCCAAAGGTCGACTTAAACGCTGATTCATACGATGGAATCTGCCGCATGCGTTCAATGACCAGACGACCATCCGCCTGCATAAAGTGAGCCTCCGCGATGTGGTCTCGAACAATCGTCGGCATGTCATTGGCGGGTAATCGGCCATCCCAGTACACAAATCGGTTCAGCGATGCGTTCATCGCTGTGGGTGTATTCCGGAAGTACAACGAACCAGGATAGCCCTTCGACATCTCCAATCCGTCCGCCCAGCCATGATCAGGGTCATGGCACGTGGCACAACTGATGGTGGCATCGCCGGACAAACGCGGATCAAAAAACAGCTGTCGCCCCAGAGCCACTTGTGCGGGATCTGGAGCTTTCACCGTCGGCAATGCTGCCAGCGGCTTAGCGTCCTGAGCAACCGCAGCACCACTCAGCAAACAGGCAACAGTCAGTAATACGGTTCGCATTTTCATCAAAGATTCATATTCTGGCATTGCGCCGCTGTCATCCTGAAAACAGGTCCTTGCAAAGGCGAACGAACACTGGAATTACTTCGCTTCGAACTCAAACGTTTGTTCTGTCGGCTTACCGGCCGCCACGTCGATCGTGAAACGCTGTTTGCCTAAGGTCGAATGTGTAATCGTGCCGCGAATTTTTGTGCCGGCTGGAATCCCTTCGATCACGAACTCACCCTGCTCATCCGATGCCGCATAAAATGGAGACCTGGCGAGATACACCCATGATTCCATCCAACTGTGAATATTGCATGTGACTCGCGTGAACGGATTGCCTCCGTAGTTGACTTTTTGCCGAATCGCATCTGCACCAGGCGACTGCAACAGATTCCACTCACCCGTATTCACGTTGTGTTGCACCTTGTCGTCGTTATAGACAACCAGTTCAGCGCCGCTATAAGCCACCAGCAGGCGCGGTGCGAAGCGACAGTCCTTTTGACGGATCACAAATCCATCTTGGGGAGCCTTGAATTCAGGCAGGTCTTCACTTTTGACCGTGATCTCAATCACTGCACCAGCCAGCTTACCGTCTTTCACCACAACATCCTGAGCTTCACCTTCACCAGCCGAACAGAACTCCGGATCCTTAGTCGCCTGTATCACTCGCGGAGCAGGAACATCGCCTTTGAATGTCACCACCCCACGAAAACTTCCCGTCGCAGCTGCTGGCTCGACGGCAGGCATTGCTGGCTCCGAGGCTGCCGGCGCGTCGTCAACAACCGTAGTGGATTCGACGGGATGTGAACTCTCCACCGGTACTGCTGGTGGAGAATCCGTTTGACCGCCACTGCAGCCGGCGACTCCGGATATCAACAAACAAGCAATGGCAACAAGGTTGGTGCGAAACATGGCAAACTCAGTCCTTCGATGAATAGGAGGACCATCAGTTTACACGTTGGTGCCAGCGATTGACAGGCTATCTAAACTGCGCAGCAGGTCACGCTCCCGCGTGACGGCCAGTGGATACGTCTGATCGTTTTATCGGCCGCGTTCTCTTGCAACGCCAACCGCGGCTGGTACGCAGGAGCGTACACGACGATTGCGATCACTTTGTCATTTGCACCAATACCTGTGTCAACATCTTCTGAAACTCAGGGTGACCGAAATCTTCAATGTGACCCAGCGATGTGTAGAAACTCAGCCCACCGTCTGCACGTCGGTTTTCCCAGGCAATCGGCTCCACATCAGCGCCCGGAATCGTGCCGAACAACAAAGGCGTCGCGGAGTTCGCCAGTGGACTGACTTTATACAGAGAACCATGGCCGACGATCTTCGACGCATCCAACGCCAGTTGAATGACCGACTCTCGAGATTTCGGGGCCTCTGAGACGACTGTATTCGGCCCGTCGCCGTGATGGTTGGTGTAGTTGCCGCCGAAGACCTGCTGGTCGAATTCCGTCCAGTTCTCCAAACCTTCCGACGGCTCTTTACCACGCAGGCAAAACGCGTGGCTGGCCGTGCGAATACCAGCGAGTGGTTTGCCAGCCGCCACGTGATCGCGGACAAATTTCAATTGAGCGGGCGGCAATGTGCGACGACGAACGCTCACCAACAGTAAGTCCGCATCTGCCACAACATCGATGCCAGGCAAATTGTTCGTGTCGTTCACATCGTCCCATACATAGCTTACGCGAAAATCGTCACCCAGATGCTCCTGCGCGAATTTCGGCAGAGATTCGTGCGTGCGATACTCCCGTTCTGCACACAGCACAACCAGGTGCTTTCGTTTGTCAGCAGGAAACCGAAACTCTTCGCCACCGATGATGTCCGTACTAAGAACTGATGAACACCAGTACTTTTCGATGTGCTCGACGACCAGATCTGTCCCGGTAAAGTGATTCACAAACGGCGACATCTTCGGGTTGTACATCGTGTCCGTCATGTCTCGCATCAGGACAACATTCTGGCCTTGCTGTACCATTTGCCGAATCGAAAACGGCCGGCCGAGCACACACATGTTCAAATGCACACCCATCACAATCACGTTTGAAACGCCGCGTTGCTTCATCAGATAAAACGCTTCGGCACTATCGGTGATCGCATCCTGATCGGCGATTTCGATGCCTGGATGCTGGCGACTCCAGGCACGGAAATTCTTTGTGAACGACTCTTCGCAGTCGCAGCCGCCGTCAGAATCGTCGATCGGCAACGCATCGCCTTCGACGGACCTATCCAGATGACACCATCCCTTCAACGGAATCTTCGTCTCAACTTTCACAGCCGCCATCGCCCGCTTTCGCTGCGGGGTGTCTTTGTAAAAGTCCAGCGTGTCACTGGGACAATGAATAATCAGCACACCCCTGTCGCGAGCGGCCGTGATCACTTCGTTCATCCGTGGAACCATCTGACCCACGCGTTCTGTCGACGTCGGACACCAGTGCTTGTCCCACATATCGCAGACCACGATCGCGGTTTGTTCAGCCTTCCAGCTAAGCGGTAAGTTTGTTGTGTGGAATCGCGGACTACCTTCCTGCGTCGGTTTTCTGCTGCGCGCGTTCAACGTCAGTTTTTCCGCGTGCACCACGGAAAGACCGAAAACAGCGATCAGGATGGAAATGAAGGGCGTTCGCAGACGGCATTGCATCAATTCGCTCCGAGCTCATGACTCACTGGAAATCAGCAAGTTGTTATCATCACAATACGACGACATGTCGTTAAATAAAAGCCAGTCGATGATCGAAAAGGGGCTTCAGCATGGCTGAACAAATCTCGCTAATCTGTCCGGAATGCAGCACCAAACTCAGACTCAATGTCGCCGGACAGGATCTTACCGGAAAGCAGGTAAAATGCCCGAAGTGTTCGAAGAGATTTGCCGCAGATCAGGCATTGTCGGAACCCGAAGCGCCCCTCATTCATTCTTCCGACGCCTTTGAAGAAGAACGCCCTGTGCTGGGAACCGCTGCAGCAAAACGTCGAGCCGCTCAACTGGGGCGAAGTCGATTCGAAATATCACCGGATGATAACGGGGCCTATGGCGGCAGCTTCAAACCACGATCATCGTCTTCCGGAGGCGGATTTATTGCCTGGCTGGGATTCGGCGTGATCGCCGGATTGGTTTGTGCTGCGATCACGGCGGCAGCCGGATTTGCGCACAGCTCAATACTGATCTCAGTGCTCGCCGTGGTCGCAGGCATAGCCGTCGGTGGCGCGGTTCGCAACGCTGGTGGTTCGGAATGCGGCGCTGGATCTGCGGTTCTGGCAGCCATGATCGCCGTTGCATTTATGTTTGCTGGTAAAGTAGGAGCGTTCTATGTGTCACCGGAACTATCAGACATAGGAGAGTTCGCAGCGGACATGAAACCGATGTCACTGGAAGAGACGCAGGCAATGATCGAAGCCAAATCCAGTGAAGACAGCATGATCGCAGCAATCGCCACCGAACTGGAAGCAGACGCAGAATGGCTGAAGGAACGCGAGATCACGGACGAAATGATCACAGCACATTGGGAAGAAACACCGGACGACGAACAAGAGACACCCGCTGCATCACAATACCTGCCGAAGATCTGGGAAGCTGCGACCGCTCGCTGGAATGAAAATTCTGATGCACAGAAACAGACACTGATTTCGGCAAAGCAAACAGAACTGCGGGCAGACTATGGCATGATGACCGAAGACGAAGTCCGCGAAGAAATCGCCAAAGCCACGACCGATGCAGAGATGATCGCTCAAATCGGGTGGGAAGTGTCGTACGACGAGGATTGGCTGACAGAAAACGACCTCACAGAAGAAGAACTCGAAGACCAAATCGACTACGGCGATGAGAACGAACCTGCAGAAATATTTCCGCCTGTCGTCTGGGAAGAAGCCACTCGTCGATGGAATGAGCTAACGGCGCCGGAAAAGAAAGCGCAACTCGACGACGTTGCTGAAGCAGTTCGAATGGAAAACACGTACTCCGAAGAGGAGGCTCAGATGGAAAACGCAGTTGTCGGATTCTTCAGGCTGGTATTTATCGTGTTTGCAGCGATCGGGCACTTCTTCGTGCCCATGGAAAGCCTGATCTGCACAGTGATCGGGCTCCTGGCAGCAATCGGTCTGGGATCTGGCTTTCCTGCGACGAAGTAATGGAATTCACTTTCGATGTCGGAACCGGAAACACAAAGCAGCGAATCGATAGCATTCCGTGATCGCCGACAGAAATCAGGCAATCCGATGATGTGGATGATGGTTTTCACCGTCATCTTCGTAGTGACGTTCGGCATGATTAAGTCATCCATCCTGAACCACTGGTTCTCCCTGATTTTTTGGGCTCCTGTCGCGTACCTGACTGCCACGGCGGTGATCGCTGTATTCTGCGGCCTGCCGCGCACGCTGCGAAACCGGGCGATCGTCGTTGCGGAACATTTGGGACTGATTTGTCTGATGTTCGCGAACACCGCTGGGTGGTATCTCTGGCTGAAGGGCACGGCACAGGCAGCTCTGTTGCGTGGGTGTGTCTCCGCGATGTGGCTGTTGTCGATCGCGGGCATTGTCCTGATCATCGAAACGATTCGTCGTGGACAACTCAGGTGGAAACCATGGGTCCCCAAA
>CALFOL010000677.1 GCA_937919915.1 uncultured Planctomycetaceae bacterium | reverse complement strand
GGCACTGTCTTGGGACTGGTCGGTGAGAACGGAGCAGGCAAAACAACCCTGCTGAAACACCTGCTGGAATTGCTAAAAACGCGGACGGGGAGTGTTCGTGTGTTCGGTCTGGATCCCGCCGCTGAACCAGCCAACGTCCTGAGCCGAATCGGTTATCTGTCCGAAAATCGCGAGATGCCGGAATGGATGCGCATCGATCAGTTGATGCACTTTCAGTCGTCTTTCTATCCGGACTGGGATCATGACTACGCGACCGAACTGGTTGACATGTTCGAATTGAAAACCAATCAGCGGATTCGCACGCGGGCTGCTGGCTCGCGTGGGGCTGCTGCTGGCGATTGCTCATCGTCCGGAACTGCTGTTGCTGGACGAACCGTCGTCGGGACTCGACCCGGTTGTTCGCCGCGACATTCTGGCGGCCATTATTCGGACAGTCGCTGACGAAGGCCGCACGGTATTGTTTTCGTCGCATCTGCTGGACGAAGTGCAACGCGTCAGTGACCACGTAGCGATGCTGCATCAGGGATCGATGCTGTTGTGTGATCCGCTGGAAACCGTGCTGCAGCGACATTCGCGGTGGACCATTCGCCGGACGGAACCAGCAGCGACAGCCCCGGACATTCCCGGCAGCATTCACTGTTCGGGTTCCGGCCGCGAATGGACGGTGCTGTGCAACGGGCAACCGTCTGATGTCCCGACATGGTGCAGTAATTTCGGTGCCGAAGTCATCGACCAGGCGGCTCCATCGCTGGAAGAAATCTTTGTGGCTCAGGTGAGCCATTCTGCAGGTCGGGCAACTCATACCAACAGCGCGGGAGTCAACTGATGTCAGCCTTTCGCACACTTGCTTCTACGTATCTGCGACGCTGCGCTCTATGGTGGCTGCCGATGCTCGGCGTTCTGATCGTGTTTCCATGCCTGATTGTTTGGCTGGTGTGGTGCGAAGCCGGAACGCCGGGACTCTGGTCGAGCGAAGCGGACCAGTTGCTGGCAAGCCTGCAGCCTCCGACCTTCTATGTCAATTTCCTCTATATGATGCTGATCGCAGGCGGAGCTATCGCGTGGGGGCCGTTGCCGGACCTGTTTCAGAAGGCCAGAATTTCGTTGCTGCCGGTTTCGAACAAAACTCTCGGCACATTTCTGTGGTTGTTGCCAGCGTGTATCCTGATGACATTCAACCTGGTGGTGCAGCATGCTTACGCGTGGTCGTTTCGAAATCCCTGGCCGATTCTGACAACGACGATCTGCCTCGGAGTGCTGGGCACGCTGCTGACAGCGCTGGCTTTGTGGTTGCGGGATTTTCGATTCTATAAATTGCCGCTTGCGATCTGTGCAATCGGCGGCTGGGGTTACTGGTACGCTCTGCATTTGTACCCAAACGGATTTCGAAAGCCACCGGTTTTGTGGGACACGTTTTCCAGCATCGACGTTGTCCTGCTGCTTGCCGTCGCGGCGAGTTCGTGGCAGTTGACGGTTGCGGCCTTTGCAAGGTACCGCTGCGGCGAGGCGGATTTCGGCCAGCTGCTAAAGTATCTGGATCAGCCACCCTACGCAATGCTGTCGGAGAAACGGTCAGCTGTCACACTGCCGCCATCGCAATCAGCGTATTCCGCACTGTTGTCGCTGGAATGGATGAAGGGCCGCACCATTGCAATTACCACAGCTGGCATCCTGTCCTGCTTCTTCTGCCTGGGCCTGCTGGCCGGAATTCATGATGACCGCGGTAAAGCGATCACCGTTTTGTTTCCGTTGATCGGCATGATGTACGGAGTCATGTCAGGATTGTTTCTTGGCATTGAACTCTGCAACGCGAAAAACGCTCAGGGTGAGATGAAGCAGTTCTACACGACACTTCCGTTCACAGATGCTGAACTCTCCAGCGCCGTTGTCAAGACCTGTCAGCGCAGTGCGGTGCTCGGATCTTTGATTCTGGTCGGAGTCGCGGTGCTGACAATCGGGTGCTACTCAGTCATTGTTGAACCCATTCCATTGCCGCGACTGCTGAGTTTTAAATTGGGCCGCAATGGAATCGGAGACCTTGGGCTATGGGGCGGAGCTCTGATGATGCTGGGATTGCCGATTGCTGCCTGGGTTGTGTCAGGCATCATGTCCGCATTCCTGGCTGTCGGAAGACCATCGGTCTATCTGACGCTGACCATAACCGGCTTCGTCCTCACCGTCACCACAATACTGCTCCCTGTCTTTTTCGGACCTGCCGGCCAGACAGGCGCCATGATAATGGCGGCCATCTGTCTACCGCTGGTGGTCATCGTGGGAACCGCCGTTCTGTTTGCAATCGCTCGCAACGGTGATCTGATCCGCTCGCGAGACACAATGATCTGCGGAACAATCGCCGCCACAGTGATTCTCAGCATCTGTGCCTTTGTTCCGGTATCGATCCCGTGGAAGCTGATTTGGTGCAGCGCCGCGTGTCTGATTGTCACACCGATCGCTGCGCTGCCGGTGGCGTTATCATCAAACCGACATCGATAAAGTAGTCGTCACTCTCCGAGCTGTCCCAGTGACGTCTACTTTTGCCGATGTTGTGTTTTGGCAACGTCTGTTTCAGCGGGTCACCATGTCCTCAGTTGCTGTAACTTCGGTTCGGAATCAGTCGCCATAGCCCTACGAATGTGGAGTTTCATCATCCACGTGTGGTATTCGCAGACTACGTTTCCGGCAACGCGGCGCGAATTGTCATCGCCGATTGCCATTCGGCATCACGTCGTGTTCCAGAAACGTACGGGCCTTCGCCCGTTGCCGGAGATGCGAAAACATGACCAACAGTACCGCAGTCGACAACGCTCAGCCACTCAATCCGTTTCAGAGTCAACGGGCATTTTCCGCGGATGCTGTGGAACTCATGCGAGCTCTCGGCGCACAGCGAAAGCAAACAGGGCAGGCCAGTTCATCGCCCGCTCAGGTGATGCAGGCCGTCAGCGAACTCGGTTACGGCCACCCTGAACAGTCGACCCTGTCAGGAGCGATGGAAGCTCAGCGATTTGTAAGAGCGATGAGCAGTTTTCAGCAGGAAGCTGAAGTGCCGTATCCGACGTGTGAAGATGTTCTGCAGGTGTTGCGTAGTATCGGCTATCACCGATCGACGAACGAGTCACCAACGGGTGCAGCAGGACTGCCGATCGATCGCCGTCGCCGCGAAGAAGACGAGCGAAAAAAATGCACGGAACGCCGATCATCGCTGGAACCCAGCCCACAGGAGTTGCTGTGACTTTCAGGCGACGAACATCAATTTCTGGACGCGTTGAAGTCGCTTCGCACGACAACAGATCGTGACTTCGCTTCGTCTGAAGAATTGCTGAGCATTCTGTGGAGTATTGGCTATCGCTCCGGCAACGAGGACGATCTGCCAATCACATGGCTCGACGATGAAGAACGCTGCCAGACTCAAATCGCGTTTACGCTTGCTGTCGAGCTGCGACTTGTGAACGCGGACAACAGTGATTTCCTGACATGCCGCAGCGTGATGGAGATCGTGTCAGAGCTGGGCTTCGTTAAGCAAGTCTAATCGCCGCTGTTGTTCGGCACAGCCAGATATTCTCAGAGCATTCGACAACGCCGACGCCATTGAAGCGGCGGAAGC
This sequence comes from uncultured Planctomycetaceae bacterium, assembly GCA_937919915.1. Classification (GTDB taxonomy): domain Bacteria; phylum Planctomycetota; class Planctomycetia; order Planctomycetales; family Planctomycetaceae; genus Fuerstiella. Next base: position 1,154 of record CALFOL010000677.1, on the reverse strand, counting down.
GCCTGTGCAGGCATTCCTCGCACCGGTTGAGTTGCCGGTCGAAGCTGCTGAGTCTGTCGACACGGCAATCACGCCACTGGACATCGAGGCACCCGATGGCGCAGGCGAACCGCCTCTCGTTCTGGACGGTCCACCAGAAGTCGATGACAGCCTGCTGTCAGGTCCGCCGCTGGACGTTGAACCACCACCTGAATCAATCGGCGAAGACGACGCACCGAAGGCCGCTAAGGAACTGATCGTGTTCCTTGAGCCGGATGATGGCACAGAACCGATACGATTCCTGGATGGTCCGCCAAGGATTGCTGAGGAACTACCAATCGAGTTCATACCGGATGATCCGGGGCTCGAACCGCAGACCATGGTGCCGGATTACGCACCGAAATTTCTTTTGCCGTTCCCAGTCGACGGCGACTGGATTATGCCAGCAGAAATCGACTGGATGGCAGAACTGGCATTCGCTGACGATGAACCTCTGACCGCAGATGTCTGGCTCGCTGGCGCTGCCGCCGATCCGATTGCGCAAGCTGGCGAAGCGCCAATCGCTTTGCCACTGGAAATTACGGCAGCTGGTTCACTGACAGATATCCTGGCTGACTGTGACATCATGCCAATCCCCGAGAATCAGGGACCTGACGCACAGGACGACAGCATCGAAACCACTCAGGGCACCGCCGTCGACGGCACAGTCGCGAGCAACGATAGCGATCCGGATGGCGACGACCTGACGTTTTTCGTCGAAGACGGACCGGTGGATGGCAGCATCGAATTCTACCTGGATGGAACGTACACCTACACACCGGATCCCGGATTCAGCGGACAGGATACGTTCACCTACGAAGCCTGTGATGGCAACGGTGGAACGGACATCGCCACGGTAACCATCACGGTTGATGCGGTCGAAGTCTGCATGATGACGCCGATCAACCTTGGGCCGGATGCTCAGGACGATACGAACACCACTCAGCAGGACACCGCCGTAGACGGCACTGTTGCAACCAATGACAGTGATCCGGATGGCGACAGCCTGATGTTTTTCGTCGAAGACGGACCGGTGGATGGCAGCATCGAATTCTACCAGGACGGCACATACACCTACACGCCGGATCCCGGATTCAGCGGACAGGATACGTTCACCTACGAAGCCTGTGATGGCA
>CALFOL010000676.1 GCA_937919915.1 uncultured Planctomycetaceae bacterium | reverse complement strand
CGCCGCAACTGTCACGACTTCCTGGGCAGCAACTGGACACGGATAAAGCGAGAAAACGATGACAGGCAGCAGGACTCGCGCCATCAGGTTCGTTCGCCGCAGATGTCGCATGGTTGTTCCTTTAACCGTCACACGTCCAGAATCTGTGAACCACTATTTCGAATACGGACCAGCACCAACAAGTTGCTGTTGCTCAAAGCCACTCACAGCGCAATCCCTGACGGCATCAACGACAACTTCGATATCAGAATCCTTGACATCCAAATGAGTCGCTGCCCGCAGTCGTTGACCGCCCATTGCCCCAATCAACACACCTCGTTCTCTTAACGCCGACGCCAGTTGCACGGCCGTTCCCAGTTCAGAATCCACTTCGAAGAACACCAGATTCGTTTCCGTGTTCTCCGCAGATGCACTGATTCCGTCGATTTCGGCAAGGCCATTGGCAAGCCTTTGAGCATTATCGTGATCCTGCTGCATGCGGTCTACATGATTTTCCAATGCATAAATCGCTGCTGCTGCGATCATCCCGGACTGTCGGAGTGCTCCGCCGAACATTTTCCGGGCACGTCGGGCCAACCGGATCTCGTCTGCGGAACCCACCAGAATTGATCCGAACGGACATCCCAGACCTTTGCTGAGACAAATCGAAATCGTGTCAAAGCAACTGGCCATTTGTGACGCTGAGTATCCGCCGGCCACCACGGCGTTGAAGAAGCGAGCTCCATCCAGGTGCAGCTTCAGATCCTGAGACCGCGCCCAGTCTGAAACATCCTGCAATTGCTGCAGCGGATACACAAACCCGCCAGCGATGTTGGTTGTGTTCTCCAGACACAACAATCGCGTACGGCAATAGTGCTGGTCATCGACGCGCGGCTTGCCTTCCAGATCAGAGACGTTCAGCATCCCGCGTGCGCCGGGAATCTGACGGACCGTGACACCGCTCAGCACCGCCGGACCGCCAGCTTCGAAGATGCCGATATGGCTGGTGTCGTTAATGAGCAATTCGTCACCAGAAACACAATGTGCGCGAACCCCCATTTGGTTCGACTGTGTCCCGGAACAAGCCAGCACTGCCGCTTCCTTGCCCAGCAATTCGGCTACCATAGCTTCCAAACAATTGACGGTCGGGTCTTCGCCCATCACATCATCACCGAGTTCCGCGTCCATCATCGCCTGCTTCATCGCAGCGGTTGGACGGGTGACGGTGTCGCTTCTAAGGTCGATCATTGACGGAATTCCGGTTGAGTTTTCGGCGTCTGAGAATATAAAAAATACTCAGTCGTGAGACTTCGCAGCCAGCAAGGTCGGGAAAGACGAAATTCCCGCGGAAAAACGCCAGCTGAAGACTGTACATCCTGTTTCTCGGCGGTTCAATCTCACTCATGTCGAACACAAGTCCATTGCAGATTACCACAATCGATTGCCGCCAGGGCGACGCGACTGAACTGTTTCGTGAACTCCGCGAAAAGCTCAGCCCGCGCGGCGACGTTGTCTCAGAATCCGGTCGCCAGCGCACAATCGAGCTTTTCGGAGAAGCTCTCAGTCCACGCGAAGTCGTGCAGCGCATCTGTGAGGACGTGCGCACCAGAGGTCTCGACGCGTTGCTGGAATACACCGCCAAGCTCGACCGAAAACAGCTGACGGCAGCAACAATTCGCGTTCAGCCGGAAGAACTGGCCGCGGCGGCGAAGGCCGTCGATCCGGAGTTTCTGGAAACCGTGCGACGGATTCGCGACAACATTGCCGAGTTTCAGTCAGCTGTGATGCCGCAGGACGCCTGCGTGACCCGCGAAATCAACGGTGGGCGAGTCGAGCTGCGACAACGTCACCTGCCAATGAAACGCGTCGGAATTTGTGTCCCAGGTGGCGCCGCGGCCTATCCGTCAACGGTCTTGATGACCGCCGTGCCCGCGAAGACTGCTGGTGTCCCCGAAATTGCGATCGTTGTGCCGCCCACGGATTTCGGTGGCTACAACAACGACATGCTGGCAACCTGCCATGAAATCGGAATCACGGAAGTTTACCGCGTCGGCGGAGCCCAGGCCGTCGCGGCGTTGGCATATGGAGTCGAAGGCATCAAACGCGTCGACAAAATTGTCGGACCGGGAAACATGTTCGTGGCTCTGGCCAAGCAGCACGTCTTCGGCGACGTCGACATTGACAGCATTGCGGGGCCCAGTGAAGTGATTGTGCTGGCCGACGAAACAGCCAACGCAGAATTCGTCGCGGCCGATCTGATTTCTCAAGCCGAACACAGCCCGGGATCGGGAGTGTTGATTACCTGGCATGAACCACTGCTGAAACAAGTCCGCAGCGCATTGGAATCGCAGTTGGCAAAACTGCCGCGCGGTGATCTGGCAAAGCAGTGCCTGGAAGATTACGGCGCCTTCATTCTGGCTCGTAGTCGCGATGAAGCGGCTGAACTGACCGATATGCTCGCACCAGAACATCTGCATATCTCGATGGACGATGCAGAGTCCATGCTGCGACAGATTCAAAACGCGGGGGCGATCTTTATGGGGCACTTCACTCCCGTTGCGCTCGGTGATTATATCGCCGGGCCATCGCATGTTTTGCCAACCGGCGGGACCGCCAGATTTGCCAACGGTCTGGCTTCGACGGACTTCCTGAAACGAAGTTCCGTGATCTGCTATGATCAGGCGGCGTTGCAGGGGGATGCTGACCGCGTGCGATTAATCGCCGAAAAAGAGGGCCTGACAGGACACAGTGCCAGCGTGGATATTCGCCTGCCAAACAGATCCATCTGAAATTTGAGATCTCCGATTTCAAATTCAGAATCTCAAAACCCATCTGCACTTCCTGAAGCCAGAAACCGTCTCAATGATCAAGTCTGCCGTCACCATCAGCATCGTCGAAGAAGCTCGCAAAGGCCCGTTTGTCTTTCATGACGACGTCGCCGCAGCTTGCGAAAAAGCGGCCGCACTTGGTTTTGACGCGGTAGAATTATTCGCGCCGTCGGCGGAAGCCATCAACGCTCAACCGCTGGAAGAGTTACTCCGTAAGCATAACCTGAGTCTCGCAGCCGTCGGTACGGGAGCAGGCATGGTGAAGCACGGACTGCACCTGTGTGATGCCGATGCTTCGCGACGAGTCAAAGGCTGTGACTTCATCCGTGGCATCATCGAAGCCGGGGCACCTTTCGGAGCTCCCGCGATCATTGGTTCCATGCAGGGAAAATGGGACGCTACAACCGATAAAGAGACGGCTTTGGGATACCTGCGAGACAGCCTGAACGCACTCGGCGAACACGCCAAAAGTCTGGGCGTTGCGTTGATCTATGAACCCCTGAACCGCTACGAAACCAACCTCGCGACAACAATGAAGGAAGGCGTCGCACTGTTGGCTCCACTCAGCACCGACAACGTGGTACTGCTGGCTGACCTGTTCCATATGAACATCGAAGAAGCCAACATCGCTGACGGATTGCGTGACGGTGGAAAGCATATTGGGCACGTTCACTTCGTCGATTCCAACCGGCAGGCCGCTGGGCGCGGCCACATGGATTACGCACCGATCGCTCAGGCTCTGGCCGACATTGGTTACGACGGATACTGCTGTGCCGAAGCGTTTCCTGTCCCTGATTCAGACGAAACAGCTCGTCAAACCATCGAAACGTTTAAAGCCGTATTTCGTTCGTAGCAGAGCATCGTTGTGTGCCACTGGCTTTGCCATTGCTCCGTAAAAAACACAATGGCAGAACCGGTGGGACTCCATCCAGAGACCGTCAAACCTCTGGCAGACAACTTCCAACTCGGAGACAGACATGCTGAAATCAGAACTCATTCACCCGGAGATCTCCGCCATCATCGCGCGGGCCGGCCATAGTTCAAAAATACTGATTGCCGATGGCAACTACCCCGCTTCATCAGCCATTGGACCTGGCGCGAAGCTGGTCAGTCTGAATCTGGCCCCCGGACTGCTATCGGTCTCACAGGTGTTTAAAGTGCTGTTAAACAGCGTTCCCATTGAAGCGGTGAACACAATGGGCATGCCCGACGACGATCCGTTCAAACTGCCCGAAGACCCACCCGTGTGGAATGACTACCGACAGATTCTGGCAGACATCAAATCCAATATTGAACTCGCACCGATCAATCGATGGGAATTCTACGACGCAGTAGCCTCAAGAGACCACGTGCTTACGATACAAACGGGCGACCAGGCACTTTGGGCAAACCTGTTATTAACGGTTGGTGTACGTCAGGCGGGAGAATAACGGGCGAACGCGAAAACTGGCTTTGAGCCATCTCAACAATCTGATGTAGACTCCCTCCGGCGAGCCGTACCTGACGCGTACATCGCCGGTTTTTTCGTGGACGCAGTTCACGGTCACATAACTCAATCACCAGACATTACATCCGTTCCGGAGTTCCCCGATGTCACTTCGTTTTCCCGCCATCCTGTTGCTGCTGATCGCCACCATCGTCTCTTCGGAGGTTCACGCTCAGGAAGTTCTGCGTTGGAAGTTTCAGCGCGCCTCGCAGTTAAAATACATCGTCCTGGAAAACATGGAAACCGTCATGGACGTCGGCGGTAACGAGATACAACAGCAAATGAAAATGCAGATGGACATTCTATGGAATGTTCTGGACGTCGCGGCGGGCGGAGACGCCGTTATGGATCAGATCGTTACCAGAGCTCAGATCAGAATGGCCAGTGGACCGGAATCGGAAGTCGCGTTTGATACCAGCAAACCGGAGAAGACAGAGAATCCCTTCCTGAACTCTATGGGCG
>CALFOL010000675.1 GCA_937919915.1 uncultured Planctomycetaceae bacterium | reverse complement strand
AGTGAATCGTGGACATGATTCAGAAAGTGAATTTGCAAATTCGCATCCCTGAGTTTGTTGATTGGAACAACATCAAACGCAAGGAAGAGTTCCCATGTCGGGATTGTGCCCAATCGGAAGCGAACTGACAAGGAGCGGCTCCGCAGGCAAGTGAGACGTATCCCGACAGCAGATGCGAAAGGACACAGTTTTTGACCATATGTGGTCAGCATCTCACGCTACTCTGTCGTCGTCGCTTCTGCTTTCGCCCGCGGAAAATCGTCCAGCAGCTCGTTCGAAATCGCTTCAGCCACAATCGCGTGGCAGCGTTCATTGGGGTGATTATCGTAACGATGCACCGTCAGCCCTTCCTGATGATGAGCCGACAGAACGGGTTCCAGGTCCAGATAGCGAATGTTTTTCTGCTTGCAGTAGTCTGCAAGCTGCTGGTGCGCATGTTTGAAGTCGTAGTCCGGACCCAGATCATGCAGGAACGGAAAGAACACCATACGCAGCTCGGCATTGTTTGCAGTGCAGTGCGCATGCATCGCATCCAGTGACTTTTGAACGCCAATCCACGGTCCCTCACGATACGAGTCTGCCAAATGCGGAAAGTAGTCAACGGTCCGCTGTGCCTGCTTTTGACGCCACAAAAAGTGCATCCAGTTGAAAAAGTAGGTCTCTGTCCATAGAAAGAAACGCGGTTGATCCTGTGACACCACTTTAATGGCCTGTTCGGTTCGAGGATCGTAGCCTTCAATATCGTTCAGCATATAAATGTAGACCACGACGTCTGGGGCATACCCTTTGTCCAGAGACACCTTGACGATGCTTTCGATGACGCTGACTTCCCAGCCGAATTCCCCCAGATTGAAAATCTCAACCATCTTTTGTTGGGGAGTTCGCCGCTGATTCAGTTGGGCTTCACATAAGTCAGTGAAGCGTTTGTCCGTGTCGTTGATGCCCTGAGCGATCGTGAAACTATCACCGATCATGATCAGTCGGCTCTTTGTTTCGTTGCGCCGCGCGCCGAAGTTGCGGTGATCGCGGAATCCGTCGCGATTGCGAAACGGATCAACATGCCGCTCGAACCAGCGGGCAGACACGTTGGTCGCGTTAAACGCGTCCGTCGTGTTGACGAACGCAGCAAATCCCAGTTCGAGGGCAAACAGAATGCTGACCATGACCCAACAGGCGAACAGTGGTTTCAGCCAGATTGGCGTCTTCCGCTGGTCTGCGGGCTGCTGTCGTACAGAGCGAACCTTCCGAAGCATGGCGCGCAACCACCAGACCAAAACCGCAGCAATGGCGGTCATGGCGAGAAGATATTTAGCACTGCACCAAAAAAGTAGCATGGACCAAGTTTCGCTGATTCCAGAAAAAATGCAATTGTTGGATGAACTTGCGGCGGCGGCGGGAGGCAACGTCAGACCGAGTGCTGACGCTTCGATCTGGTGTACGCTACGCCTTTCGCCAGGCGATCAGGGATGCTCTGGCCGATTGCATGCACGCCAGCGGCAACGGATTCGCTGATTCGGAATCTGAGGGTATCGCCCAGACATGTTTCCACTCGTTCCAGCGTGTCTTGTTTTCGGCGAACACCAGCGCCTCACGCGACAACGGCACAAACCCATAACTTGCCGCCAGGGCCGGGGGCATCGGGCGAACCTGATGTCGACGATGCAGGTCTACCAGGATCTCTCGATCGAATTGGCGCTCCGGCCAGATCACAAGACCATCCGTGCGGACATCATATGGGTGACTGCCCACCAGTTGACGTTCGATTTGTTCTCGTACCAAATCCACCCCCGCCTTGGCATACAGACCACGCAGTGCGGTTTCGAAACTGTGCTGCATTTCCGGAGTCGCATGGTCCAGCCAGCCGTGTTTGGAAATTGTGGCCACCAGCCAACCGCTCTGTTCTTCGAACAACAGATGCAGCGGGACGCCTTCAATGCCGTCGCACAGCAATTCCACCTGAAAGCTGTTTGACGCGGCATGCACGCGATGGCACCGAATCGGCTGTGCGGCCCACACCGCACAGTAGCTCAGCAGCCGTACCAGATCACGATCAATGAATCGATGGATATCGCGTTCCACGTGTTCTAACGATTCGCCCAACGCGCGCCGTTGACTGAATCGATGGAACGAAGCGGCTTTCGTTTCGATCTTCCGCAGGTGATTAAACAGCTTGGGAAGTGTTCCCGAGTGGAAGCCTGGCTTCAACAATCGGCCTCCGTTTTCTCCATGCGATCCAATGACGACGGGCACCAGATTCGGCACGCGGTTACTCGCATACAGCCGCCAGTTTTCTTTCAGTTCCCAAACAAGGAATCCAAAAATCCCCGGTAGAAACACGATGTTGAACCACGTAATCGGTCCAGCCAAAGCGACGCCGAGATACGGCGTCAGCGTTTCTCGCATGTGATGTTCGATCACCAGAATCACGGGCAGAAAGATCTTATGCGCGACCGTGACCACGGGAAAATGCTTCACCGGATGCAGGGTCGGTTCGATCAGCAGAGTGACATAAATTCGCAGCAGATACGAGACAAACCACCAGACGACTCCCAGCACCGCCTTCGCAACAACAGTCATCCACGTTTCGCCACTATGGAATCTCAGCCATTCGTCGACAGCGTAGATAAACCTTTCGAGTGTATTCAGCAGCCATTTGAAAAAGTCGATAATCCAATCCAGCAACGCCATCAGGAATCGAGACCGCAGGTCGTACCAGGCATTGGCCAGCCATTCGGCAGTGAGTTCCTCTGCATCGCGCCCCAGACGTGAATTAAGAACAGCACTGAGCACGAAGCTGACGGTCGCAATCCACAGCACATCCAAAGGCGTTCTTCCCAAAACCCAGGGAACCAGCCAGCCGAAGAACGAAACCAGCAGCACTGGATTCAGCACGTGCCGCCGCAGCCAAACAAACCAGCGAGCCTTCCAGAACTGCTGAACGATCGGCAGCGACAACAATTTCATCGGCAAGTCGTAGACCACTTTGCGAAACAGCTTCCAGGCTTGCAGCATCAGCGTTTGGCAGATGCTGCGGAAGGCTGGCAGATGAATGATCCCCATCAGCAGGATGCCAATCACCAATGATAATTCGACGGAATGGTCTCGAAAATAAACGTACGCAGGCCGCAACGCGTGCGGCTTACCGACGACAGTCGTGGTGGACATTTCGACAGAGACTTCTTCGCCGACAGCTGCCAGCGAAATCGGCAGCGCTCCCGCGGCGACGGCTTCCGGTTCAATCTGTTCCCCGGGCGCCGTGACCTCCGCAGCAGCGTCCTCCTCCAGCAAATCGACAGTCGGAGCTGCCGCGTCACCTTCAGAAGCAACGATAACATCGTCAGCAACGGCCTCCCCCGCGCCGGGATCGAACGACGCTGTCACCGCAGCAGGCTTTGCCGCTTCCGGTGGTTTACTGATGACGTCAAGCATGTGTTCCAGCCCAACGACAATCACCACGGCTCCGCCAAACGGAATCGCCATAAACAGTGTGGCAAAGCGACCAACGCGGGTACCGAATGCCAGCGAGCTAATGATCTGCAGCCAGCGCAGGTAGAACTCACCGCGCCGATAGACGCCGTCCAGACTGACATCCAGCCGGTCGTCGGTTCTTAATAAGTGGTCGCCCCGAATCAGGTCCTTGGGATCTGTCAGATCAGGCAGCTTTAAGTCGTTGCGACTGATCGCATCTCGCAGGTAACCCATCGTCAGGTAACCACGTTCCGTGATGCAGTCCAGCGACTCTTCAACCATCTTGTCGCACGCGACCTGCTCCGGGATGCTGCGTGGAGTCAGCCCGACATCAAGAATGGTCTGGTGTACGGTCGCACGCATGCGTTCGCGCATCTGATGTTCTGCCAGATCCGCAGCTTCGTGCAGCAGCCGCGACAATCGTACTCGCTCTGCACCAGACAAGCGGACCGACACTAGCCGGGCCGCGGACATGCCGAGATGTTTGGCCATCATCACTTCGCGGACGTTTGTCAGCGGACGCCGAATGGGGCGTTTTCCGCGAGACACAATCCACTTCATCAGGTCCACCTGGTAAATCGTGCGTTCGTGGTCGAGGCACACCTTCTGCAGGTCGTACAGCAGTCGTTTATCAGAGTTCCAGAATCCGATCACGGAGTTGGTCAGCAATTCGCCGAGCGATGTCTGCCAGTCAGCCAGATCGGCTTCGCTGAATTTCAGAGCGTCTCGCAGGCGGTTCGCGAGAATTCGAATATCGAGCTGAGCGATCTCGGTCGCCGCCTGGCGTTCTTCTTCCGTCGTCGCCGCCCCCGATGCGCGCATGGCCAGCACGGCGGCGGCGACGGTGTTGCCGCGTTCCATCCAGCGATCGTGAGCCTTCATCAGGCGCGCGTGTCGGCGGGCGGATGGCTTCCATGTAATCGCGTCAGTCCAGCTCTCTCGTTCGCTCGCCAGCGCACTTTCGTCATTGGCGGCACCGGATGTCAGGTCGGGTGCGGTCGATCCATACAGTCTTGAGCTTTCGAAAAGCCGGGGGGCGTCCACGTACTTCGAGATAATCGACAGCACGGGCGACGTTTCCGGCAGGGACGGAAACCAGGTCGCCAGCAGGTCGGGAGAGAACAGCATCATCTGATGGTAAATGGCGCTGAATTCACAAAAGGCTTCGATGCGAGAATCGGGATCGAACAGTCGGACTTCCGTCTTGATGACAGCGTGCGCTTCATCGAACTCGACCTGCCCCAACTGGTCGATCAGGTCGTGTACGACACTACGCGTCAGGACACCGGAAGTGACCTGCTGCTGCAGACGAATGTCGATACAGCCGTGAAACAGCCGCTTCCACATCATCTGCAACAGATCCTGCATCGATTGCTCTGCAAGCTCATGTTCTTCCGGTTGAGCGACGAGGATCGATCGCTCGGGCAATTCGCGGAAGTCTTCCAGGCCCAATTCGTCGGGATGTGCCAACGCCTGAACATCTTCGGCTTTCGCCACCAGCACTTCTGTGTGCGGGATCCGCGTTGACAGCCGCGCGAAACCGTGGAGTTCGCGTATGATTCTCCGCACGACTCGAGGTTCGACAAGAAACGCGTCGTCGCGTGCCTGCCGCACGGCGCGCCGCAGTTCGGGAATTCGATTTGTGTTCTTATCGGTCGACACGGCTAATTATGGCCCGAGTGGAGAAAATTCTACGGGTACTTTAACCAACGTCGACAAATGTGCGAGACACTTCCGGAGGATCCAGTGACTGCTCGAAAACTGTCGTTTCAGTGCCTCTAAAACAGCCCGCGTTAGGCAATCACCGCACGGCTTATTCTAGGAAAGCCACTGGCGAGACACCACATCCGGGCCATAAGTGGCACCGGCAGCGCCGGTGCCACTCGATTCCTGCGGTCTAGCGTTCGATCGTCACTGCCATCACAATCGGCGCTGATCTGTCGGGGCCTTTCACAAGCTCAATCGTAGCGATCTTCTCCGAACGTTTCGGGACAACCGCAAGATGTCGGACCTGCTGCCCGTTCAGATCGAATGCGAATTCGCTTTCCGGAACGTCCACTCGGCGAATGTAGTCGGCGATGTGAACCCCGTTGAGCAACTCGTGATCTTCGGATTGTCCGTCCGCATAGTGCAGCCGAACGATCATGGACACAGTCTTAGTGTTGTCGAACGGGAAATTCCAACCACCGACACCACCCAGCAGATGAACGGCTTTCGCCGCTGTGTTACAGGGGAAGCTCACGGACCTGGGCATTTTGGGTGGCAAACTTCCGTTCGGGCCGTTTAACAGAATGATGTTCGGTTTTGTTTTCCCCTGTGGGTCGGTCAATAAAAACGGCACTTCCTTCACAAACTTCGGTTTCCAGTCAGCGAAGACCATGCGGTCCGGTCCATTGTCGTTTCCGCCGCCGAACAGCGCTTTGGTGCTGATGGCGGTGGCATACTTATCCAGTGGAACCGGCACATATTTGCCTTTGTTGGTCAGAAACTGCAGCAGGTCGGTAAGTTCCGTTTCCGTCATTTGCTTTTCGAAGCCTTCGGGCATCAGTGATTTGCGTGACGCAACCAACTCGTCGATGTCTGCCCGTTGAATATTCGCTTGCTCGCCCTTGGTATCGATCAGAGAAATGCTGGTACGAGTTTCCGAAGCCAGCATGCCGTTCTTCACAAGTCCGTCGGCAGTGACCACTGTATAGATCCGATAGTTGCCTTCCACACTTCGCGATGGATCGATGATATGGGTGAGCAATTCGTACTTGGGATGCACGGCCATGCCCGTTAGGTTCGGGCCAACTGTCTTACCCAGGTCGCCATGTTTGTGGCACGCGGCGCAATGCTTCTTGAACATTTCGCGGCCAGCATCGACATTGCCTTCGGTCTCTGTCAGATGTGCAAGGGACTTCAACACCTTGTCGCGATTCGCATCGGGCAAACCGCCACTCATCGACAACAATTCGCCTGCCTGTTTTCGAATCGTCTCATCCGGAAACGCTCGCAGTGCCTGTTTTTGATCCAGTGACAAATCGTTGATGTCCATCGCATTGGACTTCAAACTGGCCAGCAATGACTTTGCCCAGTCGGGACGGCTCAGCAACGTTCCGATCGCAGCAGACTTCATTCGTGGAGTCATGGATGGTATCGCTGCGGTCAGGCTGTCTCCGGCCTTCGCAGATTTGCTGAGCTGAATAGCCTGCAGCAATTGTGTGCCGAGTTCCAGCGTCGTTTGAGCTCCGAATTGGCCGACGATTGCCGAAACCATGTCGGCGTCATTTGATCGAAAACCGACAAGGTCTCTGGCTGCACCCACGCGTTCGTCGTCGGAGGCCTCAGAGTTATCAACGACGTTCAGCAGCGACTTTACGATCTCTTCCGCATACTGATCCAAAGCCGTTGTGCGACACGCCGCCGCCAGTCGGATCAGTTTGCTTCTTGCTGCTGCAGGCAGGGTTTCGAACGCCTTAACCAGAGCGGCGTCGAATATACTCGATGACTTGAAGTCAGTATTGTTGGCAAGGCCAGCATTCAATCCATTAAGAATGGCGTTGGCAACAGTGGGCTGAGCCTCACCCAAACCGGACAGCAATCCCGCGAAGTGTTCAGCATCTGGTTTTTCGCGAGCAAAGTGTTCAGCGATTCTCATCGCTGTCTGTAGGTTCGTAAGAGACACTGGCGGTGCGGGCTTCGTCGGTGCTTCCTTCGCGTCAGAGAAGCCCAGGTGATACGCGGCGACACTGAGGCTCTCGCCCATGACACCGGCCAGATAAAATGTGGAATTTGCCGCTGCTGCTGATGTGAGTGCGTCGAGAACGACGGGATCAGTCGTGTTCTCAATCATCACAGCAACCAATACCCCTTGCAGATATGCGCCTTCCGGATCTTCCGCGACCGGCATGTCTGCCAGAGTCAGTACGGCCTGCAGTTGCACCTGGTAATCGCTGTCCTTTAATGAAGTCCCCAGCAATGACAGGGCTTCCTGATTGTGCGGCAGTACGGCCAATGCGTTCCGACGCACGCCTGCCGATGGGTGTTTAAGAGCCAGCTTCAGACTGTTCAGTTCCTGGCCATACGATTTCGTCGCCTTATTGAGCTTCAGATAGCCAAGCCCCTGCAACGTATGCAGCGCATGAATGGCACCGACGTTGAGTCCGACGTCATCGACAGACTGATCGCTGACGAGAGCCAGCAGTGGCGTGAACACATCGTCCGCACTGCGTTCAACCAACAGTCGCTGAGCCTGCAGTCGCCACATCATGGAGGGGTGCGTCAAGGTCTTCACAAGTTCTGTATTCGACGCCTCGGCCAGGCTCGAAAACGCATGCAGCACATCGCCACTGGTTGTGGCAGCCGTGGTTGTGGGCACCACGCGATAAATTCTGCCGTGCTTCTTGTCTCGCAGGTCCGTTTCGTAGGCGTTGCCTTTACCCGTTTCGAATCCCTTCGGTGTCGGATTGTGCTGCACGATGTAGTTGTACCAGTCGATAAACCATACCGCACCGTCCGGGCCGATTTCCGCAAGAATCGGAGCACTCCATTCATCGTCACTCGCCAGCAGATTGCATGGACTGGTGGAGGTGTAATTGGCTCCATCACGACGCAGCGTAAACGTCCCAATCAGATGGGCCGTCGGTCCGCACACAAATGCCGTCCGATTCCACCACTGTTGCGGAAATGTTCGTGCCGTGTACAAGGCATGGCCGGCGGCGGCCGTGTAGCCACCGTGGTGGTCCATTTGACGATAGTTTTTCGTAATCGGATTGAACAGATGACTGTCAGCGATCGTGCCCGGTTGCGGCGGCGCCCAACCCTTTACGCTTTCATAGTATCGGTTCGGGATCGTCATAAAGACGCTCGGGTTATGGTTAGCCGTTGAGCCGAAGATCAACCCTTCTTCACTGATTCCCAGGCCCCAGGTGTTGTTATTAGTCGATCGAATAAATTCCAGCTCGGTGACCTTCGGCGGGTCTGTCTGCGACAGTCTGAACCGCCAGAATCCCATGCGGAACGTTTGATCTTCCAGGCCGTCCACATGTGGCGTGCTGTTGTTGTAACCCTGCATCGCCCAGATCCAGTTGTCCAGACCATAACGGAAGTTGCTGACTTCTCCGTGCGTGTCCTTGCAGTTCCAGCCGGTGATCAGCGTAGTCTTCTGGTCTGCGACGTCGTCGCCGTCAGTGTCTTTCAGATACAGCGTTTCGATGGCGTTCTGCACAACAGCCCCGCCGCGAACAATGACGATCGCCGTCGGAACACTCAGTCCCTCGGCAAACAACGTAAACTTATCCGCAACGTTGTCTCCGTCCGTATCTTCACAAATTCGAATACGGTCGCGGTTGCCACCCAGTTCATTGGGGTAGTCGACGGTTTCACAAATCCACAATCGACCTCGCTCATCCCAGGTCATCGCTATGGGCTTGGCCTGAAAGCTGCTTTCGTCGGCGTACTTGCGAACCGCCATGCCCTGAGGCGTGACGAAGTGTTTGATGGATTCCGCGGACGGCAGCGGCTGCTGCATGAGCTTACGGTTTTCCGCCTGAACGCCCCATTTTTCGCCCGGAGTGTAGTCCGGAATCTTCGGTCCGACGTTCTCGAACTGAAACGGGACTACGTCTTTCGACAGTTCGGTCATTTTGGGGACGATAAATTGATCGCGATTGCCGAACGCCGGCACTTTTCCAGGATCATCGCCACACGCCCAGCGGATGCCACGTTCCACAAGGTTGCGAAAACCAGGTTGAGTAAACGTGCGAGTATCGTGACCCCACGCCGTGTAGAAGACACGTCCCTTGCCATGTGTTCTGATCCACGTCCACGGCTCGCGTTTTTGACCATCCGCCTGTTCGCCTTCGGCCCGATATTCCAGAACCGTGCGGTTTTCTTCGTTGTGCAGATGATGAATGTACGTTTCGTCCCAACTGCTGAAGCTACCGTATCCGTTCATGATCGGATGCTGTGGTTCTGCGATCTGTGTGGAAAACACGCGACCGCCATGCCGCTGAAACTGGCCGCCCATTAACGCGACGATGTCTTTGTTGTTCCGCCAGCAATAGGTCGCACAATGCAACGGCACAAACGCTTTTCCGCTGGCGACGTAATCAAGGACGGCTTTTGCCTGAACGTCTTCAATGCGATCAATGTTGGCGTACAGCACCAGACCATCAAATTTTGCCAGGGTGTCTGTGTTCAGATCCTCCATGCGGTCGGTGTACTTCAACAAGATGCCACTCTCTTCCAGTGCCGGGGCGAGTTCCTGAAAGCGGCTTTCCGGACGGTGATGTCCATTGTCGCCCATGAACAACAACGTTAAATCGGCGGCACTGGCTTGAGATACAGTGACAGCGATCCACAGAGCCAGAAGGAGGTGTCTCATGCGAGAGTCCATGAAGGGGAAATCCAGACGGGAGAAGTAATACAGCAATCGTTCAACTGTTTTGTGTGCCACCGGCGTAACGATCAGATCACCATGCACTGGCGGAGCCAGTGGCACACACGTCTTGGGGCCAGCGTCGAAAAGTCGCCGAAATTTCGGCCGATATGTCCTGCGGGCCGAAGCTTTTTACGAGCTTCACGGCGCCGAAAGCCGTGCTGTGTCGAAATTAACTCAGAGTGAATTCCGGCAGGCGAACAATCTCTCCGCCCTTCATCGCCGACTCATGCGCACAAATGCCGACACATGTCCAGTTTGCGGATGTCACGGCATTCGGTTTCGGATCCCGGGCGTCACGAATCGCACTGATGAATTCGTTGACCAGATGAGGATGCGATCCGCCATGTCCGCCGCCCTGCACGAACGACAGGTGATCAGCGTTATGAATTTGCTGAGGCAACGTAAAGCGTCGAATTTCTTCCGGCAACAGATCAGCAAAGTCAGGGACTTCAATCTTCTCGGCGATTTCGTGCTCAGGCTTTTTCGCCGTATGAATCACATGCGGCTCGTTTTCAATGAGCGTCCATTCGAAGCTCTTCTTTGTGCCGTACACATCAAAGCTCTCACGATACTGTCGAGCCACGTCGTACAGACAACGCCAGAGGTGTGCAGTCAGATCGGTGTCCTTGATCTTGACATGACAACTTTCAACGGCAAAGCGGTTGCCAGACTTTTCAGCGATGTCATCACGCACGGCACCAGAGCCGAAGCAACTGACGTATTCCGCGAGGCCATCCACCAGCCCCAGACACGGACTCACAACGTGAGTCGCATAATGCATCGGGATCATCTTTTCCCAGTAAGCAGGCCAACCATCCATGTCCTGCGGATGAGACGCTGCCAGGTGCTGGATTTTGCCCAGTTCGCCGTTGTCGTACATCTGCTTAATGAACAGATATTCGCGGCTGTAAACGACCGTTTCCGCCATCATGTACTTCAGGCCAGTGTCCTGCACCTTCTCAACGATCTGGCGACACTCATCGATCGTCGTCGCCATCGGGACTGTACACATCACATGCTTGCCAGCATCCAGCGCCTTCAGAGACATCCATGCGTGGTCGCCGATGGGGCTGTTGATATGAACGCAATCCACATTGGGATCGGCCAGTACCTGATCGAAGTCCACGTAGCGTTTGGCAATTCCAAACTCATCCGCCAACTTATTCATTTCCGTTTCATTGCGTCGACACACCGCTACGACTTCCGCGTCGGGATGCGCCTGGTAGATCGGGATGAATTCCGCACCGAACCCCAGACCAACCATTGCCATTTTTACTTTGCCGTCGCTCATCAGATACTCAATTCCTGTTGAAAGTGGAGGACGCCCGGGCGGGCCGGCTTTAATCGATCTGGCCATTATAGAGAACTTAACCTGAAGCAAAATGAGAAAATGCGCATACTTTATGTACTATTTCACCTGATCGATCTCAGTGCCCAATGCCGTCGATGAACACGAAAACCAGCAATGAACCAGCAATGAACCAGCAATGAACCAGCAATGAACCAGCAAAAATCAGTCGCTTTGTTGATTGAAACCTCTAACGCGTACGCCAGAGGCCTGCTGGCGGGCATTGTTTCTTACATGCACGAACACCTGCCGTGGTCGATCTTTCTTCCGGAACAGGAACGTGGTGCCACACCTCCAGCGTGGCTGAAAAAATGGAAAGGCGACGGGTTGATTGTGCGTATCGAAACTGACACGATCGCCAAGGCCGTGCTAAAGCTGAACGTGCCGATCATCGACGTCAGCGCCGCTCGACACGTTCCGGATATTCCGTGGGTGGAAACGGATGACGGTGCGATTGCGAGACTTGCAGCCGAGCATTTTCTGGAGCGAGGCTTTGAGCATCTCGCGTATTGCGGAGAGCCGGAATTCAACTGGTCGAACTGGCGGGAGGACATGTTCTCAAAATGCGTTTCCGATGCGAGCCGCAGTTGCCACGTGTTTCATTCTCGATCGAAACACACCCGCGGGTTTTCGATGACTCATGAACGCCGGCGACTGACGACCTGGATTATGTCCTTACCGCGGCCAGTCGGTGTCTTCGCGTGCTACGACATCAAGGCACAGCAGATTCTGGACATCTGTCGAGAACAAGGCATTCGCGTGCCGGAAGAGCTGGCATTGCTGGGCGTCGATAACGACGAATTGTTGTGCAACCTGTGCACTCCACCGCTGTCCAGCATTATCCCTGCAGCGAATCAGGCTGGCCGGGAAGCGGCTCGACTGCTGGACATTCTGATGAATGGTGGCAGCGTGAGTAAAGAGGCGAACCTGCTGGAGCCGCTGGGAGTAGCCACGCGACAGTCGACGGACGTGCTGGCAATCGACGATACTGACATTGGCGCTGCCGTGCGGTACATTCGTGATCACGCCTGTGAAGGCATCAACGTGGGGCATGTACTGCGAGCTGTCCCACTTTCGCGTCGCGCACTGGAGACGCGGTTCCATTCAATTGTCGGCCGCACGCCACATGAAGAGATCACTCGCCGCCGTATCGAAAGAATTCGTCAGCTACTGATCGACACGGACCTGACACTGGCCGCGATCGCTCAACGGACCGGCTTCCAGAACGTCGAATACATGAGCGTCGCATTTCGCCGCGCGATGGATGTCCCGCCTGGGAAATATCGTCGCGAGTGTTCCAGGTAGCGGCTGGTGCATGACGATTTCGCGAGCGATTACAGATAACAACCCAGCGGCACGCAAGCATTCTTCCACATATTTGTCGATGTGGCCGGATACGTCGCCGACGCGGAACAGCCCGACGGCGGAACTCAGTCTTTCAACCCGGCCACAAACAGCAGACCTTTGTCGCGAGCCTGCCGGGTCGCCGCCACCACGGTACGAATTCCTACCGCATCAACGGCCACAGGTTTCTCGGCGAAGAAATGTTTCCCCGCATCGTCACTCTGGTTCTCCGAAGATCCCCTTAGCAAATCCGGACAAGCTGTTTTACGTGTACCAGTACTGCTGTGCAATCAGATCGCGATTTGGGATGACCAATCCGCCAAAGAATATTTCGCTCGTAATTCTTCATTCCGACAAGTTCTCGGATTCGGCAGTGTGATCCCGTAGAGTCGTTC
>CALFOL010000674.1 GCA_937919915.1 uncultured Planctomycetaceae bacterium | reverse complement strand
CCTTACACACTGAGCTGAAATTGATATGTGCGATTATTTGTGGGCGGGTGCTTATTACGCTGACTTGTGGCCGCGGGGACGGGTTCTGATTAAAGAAAGCCTGGTCCCGCGAGCCAGCACCATGCACAACAATAAGTAAACTGCGCTAGCAAAACTTTGCTGGCCCGGTTTGACGTTGAAGGAAGCTACACAAGACCTGGAATCATCTTGCCGCCATTCGCCACGGGGATGGGTCGGCCCTGTGGCGTGTAGTACATTTTCTCTGTATTCATACCGAGCAGGCGGAAGATGGTGTACTGCAGATCGTCAATTGAAACCGGATCCTTCGTCGGAGCGGACGCAGTTTCGTCCGTTTCACCGATGACCTGACCGGCTCGAATTCCGCCGCCAGCCAGCAGAATACTCTGAACACGACTCCAGTGATCGCGACCTGCGTCTTTATTCACTTTCGGAGTTCGCCCCATTTCTCCCATCATCACCACAAGAGTTGTGTCCAGCAGGCCGCGATCTTCGAGGTCACTCACCAAGGCGCTGAAGGCGAGATCGACCTGAGGAATCAGATCGCCCTTCAAACTGGGGAAGCAATCATAATGAGTATCCCAGCCGGCAAGATCGGCTCCGACAAAGCGACAGCCCGCTTCAACAAGTCGCCGCGCCAGCAGTGCGCACTGTCCGGTGGTGGAGTAGCCGTAGCGAGCTCGCAGAGCTTTCGGTTCGGCGTGAATGTCGAACGCCTGCTGTGCTTCCGGCGACGTAATCAGATCGTACGCCCTGTTATAATAGGCAGACATGTCAACGGCTTTGCCGGAAACATCCTGCCGCAACTGTTCGACGCCGGAGAGTAACTGCTGGCGGCGAGACATCCTGTCGGTCGACGTGCCTTTGGGAAGCGTGAGGTCTCGCACATTAAAGTCGGGCTGGACCGGATCAGTTTCAATCACAAACGGCGCATATTCGGCGCCGTAAAAGCCTGGCCCGCCTGCATCCATCGGTGCTGGAAGGTTCACGTACGCGGGGACCGCGCCCCGGACACCCAGCTCGCGCGCGACTCGTGATCCCATCGACGGATAAAGCACATTCGCCGGAATGCGGCTGTTCTGACCATCACGAAAACGCGGTTTATAGCCCGTCATCGCATAGTAGTAGCCAGTCACATGACCATTGTCTTCGTGCGAGTGACTGCGAACGATCGTGTACTTGTCGGCGACCTTCGCACACTCAGGAAGGTATTCACAGATCTGAGTCCCGGCCACGTTGGTCGAAATCGGCTTGAACGGGCCGCGCACGATTTCCGGCGCGTTCGGCTTCATATCCCACATGTCGATCGTGCTGGGTCCGCCTTCCAGGAACAACATGATGCAGGATGTCGCTTTCGGCGCAACCTTCTTGATGTCGTCGGCCTGCAGCAGTGACGCCAGATTTAATCCAGCGACAGCACTGAGCCCGCCCACGCGCAAAGCGTCGCGACGCGTGCGACGATCGCAGTATTGACCGCGTCTGTTGAGAAATGGAATCTTCAGCATAAGGTATCTCCAGCGTGCCGCATCAGTGATTGAACAAAAACTCTTTCATATTCAGCAACGTCCACATCAGATCTTCGAAAATCTCACGCCGATCCGGCGAACGATCAACAGCCTGCAACATCAATTCCCGTTCGAGCTGCGTCGGAAATCGGCTGACAGTAGACAGAAACATCTCGTCCACGACTTCACCAGGACTGAGTTCTGAATCTAACAGCCGGCGAACTCGACCATGACTATCTCGGATCTTGTCGTCGATCTCAGGCGAATTCAGCAGATGCAGCGCCTGAGAAATACTGGGAGCATCGCCTCGTTCACACGCGCACACAGTCGTACGTGTCGGTCGACCAAAGATGCGAAAGAAATAGGACGGCATGCGGTTATCCCAGACCTCGATGGCTCGAGCCCCCAATGGCCAGCCGTTGAATTTTTCCGGCACATCTGTCGCCTGGCAAATTGCGTCCAACAGAACTTCTGCAGGAACCGGACGAAAGTCGGCCCGGGAAAAGTTCTGAGTGTCGTCACCGTTGGATTCGTTCTTTTGGTGACTTAGCTGATATGTCCGCGACTCAAGGATGGTTCGAGTCAACACTTTCAGATCGAAGCGATTCTGCTGGATGTGTTCGGCCAGAGCCGCCAGAAGTTCTTCATTGCTGGCAGGATTCGTGGCGCGCAGATCGTCGACTGGGTCGACCAGGCCGCGGTTAAAATACGACGACCACACACGGTTCACGATGGCTCGCGAAAAATACGGATTCGACTCGCTGGTGATCCAATCGGCCAGATGTTCACGTCGATCGTCAGGCAGCGTTCGCGGCACATCATCTGGCGTCAGCAGCTCTCCCAGTCCTTTGGCCGTTGTGACCTCCTGCGTTCTGGGGTGTTTCAGATCGTTGCCGGCCTTCACCATGATCGCTTTCGCGCCGTTTGGAAGAGTCTTGTTCGCGACGCTCGTAAACAACCCTGCGAAGGCGTAGAAGTCTCCCTGAGACCACTTTTCAAACGGATGATGATGGCATTCCGCACATTCAATGCGAATGCCCAGGAACAGCTGGCTCATGGAACTGCCGAGCTCCTTAGGTTCGTTCAGTGTCAGGTACAGAGCCGCCGGACTCTCGGCCTGAGTACTTCCCTTGGCAGTCAGGATGTCGCGAACGAATTCGTCATATGGGCGATTCTCACGAAACTGCTTCCGCAGCCAGCGATTAAATCCGACGGACGACTGCGGGCCCAACGCGTTGCTGTCCAGACGCAACAGGTCAGCCCACTTCAGTGATTGATAGACACCGTATTCTTCGCGATTCAGAAGCTGGCCGATCAGTTCCTGGCGTTTGTCCGGCTGTTTGCTGGTCAGAAATGTCCGTGCTTCGTTTGTAGTGGGCAAGGTTCCAATGGTGTCCAGAAAGACTCGGCGCAGAAACGTCGTGTCATCCGTAAGTTCCGCCGGCTGGATTCCGAGTTGCTGAAGTTTGTTCCAGACGAACTTGTCAATAAAGTTGTGTACCGGCGGACTTTTGAAGTCAGTGTCCGTTCGAGGAACAGTAACGTGACAGACAGCCATCTCTTTCAGAAACCGAACCAGCACCGCCGCTTCACCGGGCAGGCCTTTTGCCTGAACGCGTCCATCGTGACTGACCGCTGCCACGCTCTCGGCGTTGGACTGAAACTCCGCGGTGTCGGTGACGTCGCGTTGAGTACCATTCGAAAAGAAAGCGATCGCTCGCAATTGGCAGCTTCCATCCAGAGCCAGAACAGCGTTCGCTGGCTGCACTTCGACCGCAGTCACGGTCAGGGGTTCTGTGTCGAACGTCGCGCCCTCGGACAGCCAGCGCAGAATCGTGCGTTAGTGCTCGGAATCTGTCCCCGTTCGACGTCCGCCGCCGTGAGGAACCCGACCGGTGGCCTTGCCAAGAATCAGGCTCGCTTCCGGCATCATGCGGTTGATTCGGCGCCCACGGTTCTGTTTCGCGAGTGCTTCGAAATCGGCGTCCGCATCAAAGCCAAAGACGCTCAGCCTGAAGCCGTTTTGCCCTTCCGCTTTGCCATGACATCCGCCGGAATTGCAGCCCAGCTTTGTGAGTGCCGGAATGACTTCCGTCGAGAATGAGGTCGGCGAAGGATTATCGGACCCCGAAACCGCACTCACAAGAGTCAGCGAACACAAGCCAGTCAGCAATGCAGAAGAGCAGCGTTTTCGCATGAAGGTAGTCCTGAGGCGGGTTTCAGCGATTCAGGAATCGCTGAGAAGGACTGACACGGTGGGAATCAACGCCGCGAATTGTACCCGAACAAAGGCCCGGCCACAAACTTCAAGGCATAAAATGCCGCAACCATGGAATTCATGGGCCACGGCTGAGCACCGGAAATCGCCGCAGGCATGGAACTGCTACCGACCGTAAACCCGAATATCGTCGTAGTCGTTCATGTCATCGAACGAACCAATACCGATGCGGCCTTTACTGTATGTCGTGTCTTTGACTTCCATGTGCGGCGTTTTCATGTCATCGAAGTAGACGCGGATGAGGCCATCTTTTGCGTTGCGGGTCAGTTTCACCTGATGCCAGGTTTCGTTTTCCCAGGGAGTCGGGCGTTCATTTTTCGTCAGTGCCAGCCGAGGTGCGTCTTTGACGATCATGATCTGACCACTGTGCGGATCCGGTTTCGCGCCCAAATGAACGTAATAGAAGTGAGACGCGTCGGTGTGGCAAAAGAACACGCAGCAATCGCGGTGGTTCCCCGTATCCAAAGTGCTCTTGACCTTGAACGTGATGACGAAATCGGACAGTTCAAGATCCTTGATGAGCGCGATGTTGTGAGGGCTGCGAACTTTCGGTTCGTATTGACTTTTCCGTTTGTTCAACCCGAAGACGTGATTGCCGTCGACTTCTCTCAAGGTCCAGGCAGCGGCATCCGTCAGATCCCAGCGATCCTGTCCATTTTCGAAATCTTCGGTAAAAACAAGTGGCAGGTCCGTGACGACAGCGTCACCCGCGGACAGGCCGGTTAGGCGGATGAATGCACAGAAAACGACAGTGCAGACTGCAATAACAAGTTTCGTATTTGACATCAAAATTGTTTCCTGACAGCGAGTCATCGTTCAGTTAAGCGTAATCGTGGCCGAACAGTCTATTCGAAGTCGGGGTGGCGAAACAGGAAAAGAGTCTCGATCTGTCGATTGAGTGGGACAGGCATTCAGAGGCGCCAGGGTATATCCGTGACTGGGGCTTTCAGCCGCAGTCTTTATTCAGCAAATAGACTGCGGCTGGAAGCCACAGTCACGAGTGAATCAACCGACTCGGCTCAGGAAGGGTGTCTGGGCGAATCGGGCTGACACATGAGTGATTTCACTCTGGCATTGTGCATGTGGTTTTCACTGTTTCCTTCTCCCTTTCGAGCACATTGCCCGAGCCGTTGAAGTTCCGTGACGGAGTCCTATAATCGACGGGCCATGTAAAAAACTGCTGCTGTTGTACCGCTGGGAACATTGCTCCTGAGTGGACGGCAGGCCTTGACAGTCGAGCTGTCAAGAGATGTCATTCGTGTTCACCCACGCTTGAAGGAGCGGGGCTTTGGACGTTCTATGTAAGATCTTAAGTATTCCCGCCACACTTCTTGCGAAAGTGCCGGGCATCGGACCCATTGTTAAGGTCTGCTGCACCTCCGTCGGCCAAAAAATCCTGATGGCCCTGACGGGACTTTCTCTGTGTGGATTTCTGGTCGCGCATCTTGCGGGCAATCTGAATCTGTTTGCCGGCGAAGAAGCGTTTAACGGTTACGCAGAGAAATTGCATAGCCTCGGACCGCTACTGGCGATGGCCGAAACCGGGCTATTCGGCATGTTTGTGCTGCACATCGGGCTGGCAGTTTCCACGACTGCGATGAGCCGCCGGGCTCGAACGAATCAGTACGAAGAAAAGAACTCCAAGCAACAGGGGTTTATTCTACCCAACGGCGGAGCATCCAACCTGATGCTGGTCACGGGGCTAATAATCTTCGCTTACCTTGTCCTGCACATCATCGACATGAAACTGAACCTTCGTGGTTTCGAAAGTGGTGACAATAAATTCCAACTCGTTCGCAACGTACTGCGGAACCCGATGAACGGAGTCTTCTACGTCGTCGCGATCCTGGCACTGGGAGTTCATCTGACTCACGGCGTAACAAGTGCTTGCCAGACTCTGGGGATCAGTCATCCTCGCTGGAACAAACTCATCCGCATACTGGGTGTGTTATTCGCCTGGAAAATTGCCATTGGTTTTATCAGTCTTGTCGTCTGGGCATATGCCACGATTTGATTTGCGGACGCGTTCATTCATCCACTCACAGAATTCAATCAGCGCCGTTTTTGGCTTATACAGTTTGAGGTCTCCCAATGGTTCGCGTGGCAAGTGAAACCCTGAACTCGCGAGTTCCCGAAGGTCCAGTTGACGAAGTCTGGGACAAACATCGTTTCAACATGAAACTGGTGAACCCGGCCAACAAACGTAAGTTCACCGTGATCGTTGTTGGTACCGGCCTGGCTGGTGGAGCTGCTGCCGCGTCGCTCGCAGAACTGGGCTACAACGTGAAGTCATTCTGCTTTCAGGACAGCCCTCGACGAGCTCACAGCATCGCGGCTCAGGGTGGTATCAACGCAGCCAAAAACTACCCCAACGACGGCGACAGCATCTGGCGACTGTTTTACGACACCGTCAAAGGCGGCGACTATCGTGCCCGTGAAGCCAACGTCTACCGCCTGGCTCAGGTCAGCAACAATATCATCGACCAATGCGTGTCACAGGGCGTACCATTCGCCCGCGAATACGGTGGAACTCTGGCCAACCGGTCCTTCGGCGGAGCACAGGTTTCACGAACGTTTTATTGCCGAGGACAAACCGGTCAGCAACTGCTGCTGGGTGCCTATCAGGCTCTGATGCGACAGGTACACATCGGAAAAGTGGAATTGTTCGCCCGACGCGAAATGCTGGAACTCATCGTCGTCGATGGAGTCGCTCGTGGCATCATTGTCCGCAACCTGACAACCGGTGAGCTGGAAACACACACCGCCGATGCCGTCGTGTTGTGCACGGGCGGCTATGGAAACGTCTACTATCTGTCGACAAACGCCAAAGGCTGTAACGTGACGGCTGCATGGCGTTGCCACAAACGAGGCGCATATTTCGCCAACCCGTGTTACACGCAGATTCATCCGACGTGCATTCCTGTCAGCGGTGACTATCAATCGAAACTGACGCTGATGAGCGAAAGTCTGCGAAACGATGGTCGGGTTTGGGTACCGAAAGACCCGGAAGACAAACGCAATCCGGCTGAAATCCCCAATGAGGATCGCGACTACTATCTGGAACGTCGCTATCCGGCGTTCGGAAACCTGGTCCCGCGGGACGTGGCTTCTCGCGCTTCCAAGGAACGCTGCGACGCGGGTTATGGCGTCGGCGAAACTCAGCTGGCCGTGTACCTGGATTTCCGCGACGCCATCCAACGCGACGGCGAAGATGCGATCCGTAAAAAGTACGGCAACCTGTTTCATATGTACGAAAAGATCACGGCGGAAAACCCTTACCAGGTTCCGATGAAGATCTATCCAGCCGTGCATTACACCATGGGCGGCTTGTGGGTCGACTATCACCTGATGAGCAACCTTCCGGGGTTGTTTGTCCTGGGCGAAGCCAACTTCAGTGACCACGGCGCCAACCGATTGGGTGCCAGTGCTTTGATGCAGGGGCTGTCTGATGGCTATTTCGTGATTCCGTACACCATCGGTGATCATCTGGCGAAGGCAGTTCTGCCAAAAATCCCTGCGGATCATCCGGCGTGTGTGGAAGCACTCGAAAGTGCTCAGAGCCGCATCGACCAACTGCTGGCGGTCAAGGGAACCCGAACTGTCGACAGCTTTCATCGAGCACTCGGGCAGATCATGTGGGATCATTGCGGGATGGCTCGTAACAAAGCAGGACTGGAGTTGGCGATCAGTCAGATTCGCGAACTGCGTGACCAGTTCTGGAAAGACGTTCGCGTGCTGGGTTCCGGCGAATCGCTGAACCAAAGCCTCGAAAAAGCCGGACGCGTAGCCGACTTCCTGGAATTCGGCGAACTGATGTGCATCGATGCCTTAAACCGCGAAGAATCCTGCGGCGGGCATTTCCGCGAGGAACATCAGACCGAAGAAGGCGAAGCCAAACGCAACGACGAAGAATTCAGCTATGTGGCGGCATGGGAATTTCATGATGTCGGTGACGAGCCGACTCTGCACAAAGAGCCATTGAGCTTTCCGAACGTCCCTCCGACGACCAGGAGTTACAAATAATGAGCAGCGAATCACTGAACCTGACTCTGCGAATCTGGCGACAGGACGGTCCGAACGCCAAAGGTGGATTCCGCGACTACAAACTGAACGGCGTGAGTACTCACATGTCGTTCCTGGAAATGCTGGACGTCCTGAACGAACAGTTGATCGAAGCGGGAGAAGAATCCGTCGCGTTCGACCACGACTGTCGTGAAGGCATCTGCGGCGCTTGCAGCCTGATGATCGACGGCAAGGCACACGGTCCGGATCAGGCAACCACAACCTGTCAGCTGCATATGCGACGGTTTCATGATGGCGACACCATCACGATCGAACCATGGCGAGCGTCAGCGTTTCCGGTGCTGCGCGACCTTGTGGTCGATCGCTCCGCCTTTGACCGCATCATTCAGGCCGGTGGTTACGTGTCTGTCAACACAGGCAATGCACCAGATGGCAACGCAATTCCCGTACCCGGCACGGTGCAGGAAACAGCGATGGACGCCGCGGCCTGCATCGGCTGTGGAGCCTGCGTGGCGGCATGCAAGAATGCATCGGCCATGCTGTTCGTTTCCGCCAAGGTATCGCAACTGGCCGTTCTACCTCAGGGGAAAGCGGAACGCGGCGAACGAGTGCTGAGCATGGTGGCTCAAATGGACGAAGAAGGTTTCGGCCACTGTACCAACACGTCCGAATGTGAGGCCGCCTGCCCGGCAGAGATTTCGGTGGACAACATCGCGAGACTGAATCGTGAATACGTGCGAGCGTCGCTGGTGTCAGGAAAGTAGGTGGCCCCAAGGGCCACTTCGCAGCCTGCTGCGACCTTGTCCAGACGGCTCGCATCGTTCAGCGTCTTCGGATTGATCACTTTCTGATCTCAGATCGAAAACTTTCGGCACTTCGCCCATTGCGTGGGCCGTTATTGTGCGAACGGCCATATAAATCGTAAAACGCATCTCTCGAAATCGCAGATCGATTGGATCTGTTGCCACACACGATCTGGCGGAACAACTGTGACGGTCGCGACTTCATCCGTCCGTATTGGTTGAATCATTGCAGCAGTTTCCCCGCGATGACTTCGGCTGTTCGATTGTCATCAGTTCATCCCCGATCCGCTCGCCCAAAACTCATCGGATGGCCTGGACTTCCACTCGGCAACGTTTTCAGCGTCTCCGGTCACTCAGCCGTGACGCGCAGCATTACGTCGGACCGTTCGCTGTCGGCGGGATTGGTTCTTCGGCTGAGTTGGTGGTGACGGTCCCAGCGGTCCTGAATGGTGTTGAACCGCTCAGAATATTCGCTGCTTCCGTCAACGCGACGCTGGAAGAAGGCGATGTTCTCACGTCGACCACCGTATCGCATTCCTGAGGCCATTTCGAGGTAGGTTTCCGTGGCGATCGCTTTGCCGCCAGCGCCCAGAAACTCGCAGGCGATGCGCAGCGCCTCTTTGTCTTCGTTGCGAAGCAGGGCCAGTCCGGCCAACCAGGCTCGAATGAGTGATTCGACTTTCTCCGGATGCTTCTCAAGGTATTCGGAACGCACGGTCAGGATGTCGATGATTGCACCGGGATCGTCGGCGGCGCTGCCAAGCCGGTGTGCGCCATGTCGAGTTCTCGCTCGTTCAAGAAATGGTTCGTAGCACACCACGGCATCGCACTGTCCGTCGACGAAGAGCTTGACAGCCTCCATCGGCGTCTCAGTCTTCATGTGTACGAAATCGTCGGTGCTCAGGCCGTGTTTTTCGCAAAGTGACAGCAGCAGAAAATGAGGGGCTTCGTGATGCATGTAGCCAATCGCTTTGCCTCTCAGATCGTCGAAGCACCGAATGTCGCTGCTGGCGTACATGGCGTCGGCGGTTAAAGAAACATCCAGCTGCAGAATGACCTGCGTCGGAGTCCGCTCTGCTTGCGCGAGCGCGTGCGAGTTCATCAGGTACGGTGCGATGTCGAGTTCTTTTGCCAGAACTTTGCAGCGTGTTTCGGCTGTGCTGAGAACCGGGACCAGTTTGATGTCTGTGTCCTCACACAGGCCCAGTTCGACGGCCACGACCAGAGGCGAAAAACCGACCCATGGTTTGATCCCGATCCTCATTTCGTTCGACGGTTTTTCCTGTGCCGGCATGACTGCTCCACAGAGAGCGAATCCAAGGGCAACGATTGTAAGCATCATGGACGAGACCAAAGGACGCCGACCAACGCGGCGCACCATGCGGTTGAGCGCCGTCACCGGGCGTGCCTGAACTGTCTGATCGGAAAGCCACCGATCAAGATCGTCAACAAGTTCCGCAGCTGACTGATAGCGGTCTGCGGCACGTTTCTCCAGACACTTTTGAATGACGGCATCAAGATCCGCTGGCACCGCGTTGTTGTGACGGCGTGCGGGCTCGCTGTCTTCGATTTGAATCTTCAGCATCGCTTTGGCATCGCAGATTTCCCCATCGATACCGTACATTGGACGCAGAGTGAGCAATTCCCACAGGGTGGCTCCCAGACTGTAGACATCCGTTCGATGATCAACCTGGCCGGAATCGATGATCTGTTCGGGGCTGGCGTATCGAATGCTGCCCACAAACTGCCGCGTTCGCGTCACGCCACAGTCATCTGCGTCGAGCAACTTCGCAACTCCCAGATCCATCAGGACGGCGCGGTCGCCGTCACGGGTTAGCATGATATTGTCCGGCTTGATGTCTCGGTGAGCGATTCCGGCTTCATGCAACGCTGCGGTCGCACCCGCGATGTCTCGCATGATGGCAGTGATTCGGCGCACATATTCGCGCGATCTGTAAGCTTCGTTGACGACGGGCGTGGTCTCGCCGGCGGCATCGTTCGCTTTTGAAAGCGACACCGACCACGCATCCGACCGCGACAGAATTCCACCGGCGTCGCGCGAGGTGTCAGAGGCGCTGCTGACGGCGTCGCGCCAGGTGTCTGCGGTCAGCTGCGTGCCGGATGGAAGCTGTCCCAGCAATTGGCGAAAGCCCGTGCCGTCGATCAACTCCATCGCATAGTAGAATCGATCGTCATCGACTCCGGATGTGTAGACGCGCACAAGGTTGGGGTGAATCACTTTTCCAAGAGCCCGAATCTCTATCGCAAATCTGGTTTGTGCGTCTTCATCTTCGACCGTCAGGCACTTGAGAGCGACGTCGCGATCAGCGGACGGCTGATAGGCTCGGTAGACGATTCCCATGCCACCGTGTCCGAGTTTGGAACGCAGCTCAAACCCACCGATCGCTGGCAAACCGGACGATGTGGGACCACTGTGCAGCGATTGTTGACCAACAAAGCCGTTCTTTGGTGTCCCACGGGCCGCATTCTTCCTCAGCCACGCGTTGAGTTCCTCGGCCATGTCGCCGGCGGAGCAGTATCGTTCGGAAAGATCCAATGCGTTTGCCTTCGCGCAGATGCGTTCCAGTTCGCGAGGAATAGAACCGTCTTTCTGACGAACCGACGGCGGCTGAACGTTGGCAATCAGCGACAGCAGATTCTCGACGGATTCCGCCAGAAACGGTCGACGACCCGCCAGCAGTTTGTAGAACACGACACCCAAACTGTAAATATCAGTGCGTCCGTCGACACGATTCCCTTCCCCTCGTGCCTGTTCCGGACTCATATACGCTGGGGTTCCGGCGAACCCGGTTCCCTGACCGATTTCGTGTTCTCGCAAGGCCAAACCGAAATCGGCCAGAAACGCTTCGCCGGAATCACTGATCAGAATATTCGCGGGCTTGACGTCTCGGTGCCAAATCCCACGCTCATGAGCGTGCTGCAGAGCGTCGGCAATGGACGCGATGAGTTCAACGGACTCAACGATGTTCAGGCGACGTTCCGCGAGTATCAGGTCCAGACTTCGTCCGGCGACATACTGCGAGACCAGATAACACGAGTCGCGGTCGGCGGCTGAAGCTTCATAAATCCGCACGATGTGAGAATGTTCCAGCCTTGCAAGAACTCGTGCTTCTTTCAGATAGCCTTCAACGCCGCCGCCGGCCTCGACAACGAGGGCATGTGGAACTTTGATCGCGACGTGACGGTCCAACGTCATATCCCGCGCCTGGTAGACGACGCCGAAAGCTCCCCGCCCGATTTCGCGGAGTACTCGGTAGGTATCGATCATCTCCGGCGGCGAAGTGACTGAGTCTGCGGCCTGTCGACGCAGCAGCCTTTCGACGGATCCGTAAGTTACGGTCCCGGACAGCAAAAAATATTCGACAGTGCTTCGGCAGGCAGAACACAATTCAATGTGCGCATCGATCACGTCAATATCGTGATCAGATACCTCGGCTTCGACATATTGCTTCAGATTGAGCGCAGGGGGGCAGACGGTGAGCTGTTCGGGCATTGTGGGATCTCCTTTTCCTGCGACAGCGCGAAACGGAGATCTTTGTTACACGAAGAGTTCTGAAATTCCTAACGAAACACAAGGTTCAGGGTGGGGTGTTGCCGATCGCTTGCACTTCCACGGTATAATCACCCAGGAATGCTTGATCAATAAACGTGACATGGACGAACGATTGATCGAAGATGTGGCACCCGCTTCACTCCTTCGGATTCTTCAACAGCGTTTCTGCTTCGGTGAAGAATGCCTGCAGTTCTGGATCGTCCTCGACTCTCGCTGCGTTCGTTTCGCGCCAGATTGTGGACTTTTCGTACCATGTCCTGGCTTCCGGTTTGTTATCGAGTTGCCAATTCGACATCGCCAGGAACAACCAGTTGTGCGCATTGTCGGAGCCCAGCTCAATCGATTTTTGCAGCGTTTCAATTGCTTCGGTCCAATTGTTGGTTCGGTAAAGGGCGACACCAAGAGTGTTCACGATACCGGCATCCTCGGGATCCAGGCGAACCGCCTCCTGTGCGTGCAGGACGGCTTCGGCGGCATGCGGATATTGCCCGTCCAGATCTGGAGTCGTGGCCCAAAACCAGGCGATTGCGTTGAGAGCGACCTTGTCCTTCGGATCGATTGCGATCGCGGCTCTGAATTCAGCGGCCGCCTCATCTGTCTTCCCCTGACTCTGCAGTGCGTTGCCGAACAGCAAGTGTCCGATTGCGTATTGGGGATCGATTTCGATTGCCGCCCGGTATTCCGTGATCGCATCTTCGAATTGATCACGCGATGGTTGAAAATGGCATGCAATAGAATGGTTCTGTGCTCAACGCCTTTCGGCATCTTCGGATTGATCACTGAACGTGACTTCATCTTCGTAGGAGGGTGCAGGACACGGTTTGCATGGGTTGATTCCGGGTTAAAAATGTCAATAGGAG